>JABGPX010000571.1 GCA_018644745.1 Spirochaetales bacterium | reverse complement strand
AATGTGCCGAAGAAATATAACTGCGGGAATGCCTGGTCGGTCTTTTTCCTTTTCCGATGGCGGTCCATCTTTATTATGAGGCGCAGCCATACAAATGCTACGGATAGCTGAATCGCGATCATGACGAGTAGGTAACCCATGTTTAATCTGAACTCCGAAGCCAAAATAGTTAGCTATTAAAATCAGAATTAAATTACTGACACCTTATACAGTTTTATTTTGTTATCTACAGATAACAGAGTAAGATTCTCCAACATGGATTGGGCGATAAGCAGTCGGTCAAACGGGTCATTATGAATAAGCGGTAGTTTAGACACCTGAGAACAGTGGTTCCAGGAAACAAGTAATTCCTGGAATCCTTCTCGTTTCACCTCTACTAAATAATCAGCAGGAATTTCTAGTTTGCCGAGTTTTTGCTTAATACTGATTTCCCAAATACTGGCTGCGCTTATAAAACAGATATTGTCGGTTGCCGAGATAATATTTCTGTGCTCGGGAGTTAATTTTTCATCTTCATTAAGCCACCAGAGAATTATATGTGTATCCACCAAGACATTCAATTGTACTACACCATTCCAAATGCTGATGCGATATCATCAGGCAATTCATCAAAATCACCGGCAATTTGAATTTTCCCTTTGTAAGCTCCGGGAACACGTGGAACAGAATGACTTACATATTTGTTAAGCACAGCTACAGGTTTTCCTGCTTTTTTTATTATTACTTCCTCACCGCTCATTACTTTCTCGATCAGCGCGCTCAATTGGGCTTTAGCTTCTGTAATAGTATCTACTACCACCATTTTCCTCCAACCAGACCAGATCTGGTTTGATAATATCACAAGTTTTACAGTTGTTCAATAAATCTGACGCATTCTATATGAGTATTGGATGTACGGACCGGTAGCCTTGGAAAAGAGGGCTCTTTGGTCTACAACAAAGAGACCCAGGAGCGGCCAAGGAGCATGACATGGATACCGAGTGTCTGAGAGATCTGGCAGGCAAATACGCCGCATATGCCAGCGGCGAAGTAATGGCGCAGCGTCGAGAAAAGTGGCGTCTTCACAACCGTATGGAAGAGAAAACCTTTCCGTTTCATATAGAAGACAACGGAAGGTATTTACGAGATCTCACCCCTCCGCTGGAATGCGAAGACGAAGAGAGCCGCCGTCTGGAAGCCCGTCTTCTCCACGCCATTGTTTCTTACGAGACGATTGATGACGATAGGATTATTCCGAATCGATTTGTTATTGACTGGGCCGCGGCGGTAAGCAGCTACTGTGATGAGCTCGAATTTACTCACGCCGAGGACAGAAGCGGCGGGAGCTTCGGGTATCAATCAAATAGACCTATCAGGGATATAGACCGGGATTTTGGTAAGTTGAAAAAACGCACCGCCACGGTCGATCGCGAATTGACCAAACGCAGAGCGGAGCTTGCCGAAGAGGTTTTTCGAGGGCTTTTGCCGGTGGAAATCGGCCTGCCGAGCTCACTATATTCCGACGGCATTGCCAACAAAGCGGTGCAGCTCATGGGTATGGAGAACCTGTATCTGAACATGGCCATGAATCCTAACGGCGTCCACCGGCTTTTTACCGCCTTGGCCGAGGATAATCTAGCTCTGGGCAAATGGGAGGAGGACAACCGACTTCTTACGCTCAACAACGACGGCAACCAGGGATACTGCTCCGGGAGTTCTCAATACTCGGATGAAATCCCGGGTAGAGAGATTCCGGCTGGAAATCCACTGCGCTCAGAGGACCGCTACGGCTATCTCGAGGCTCAGGAAGCAGTTGGCATGTCCCCAGATATGTTTTCGGAATTCCTCATGCCCCATTTCCAGAAAATGTCTGAGAAATTCAAACTGATGAAATTCGGCTGCTGCGAGGGAGTCCACGATCTTATCCCTCATCTGCAAAAGCTGCATGGTTTGAGAAAAGTCAGTGTGACACCCTGGTGCGATCTCGAAAAGCTTGCCGACCGGTGTGATAAAAATATCATCTGGTCCAGGAAACCGACCCCTCTTAAGCTGTGCGATACGATTTTCGATCCGGCGGAGTTTACCGCCCACCTTAATGAAACTACGGAGATCGCCGACGACTTTTATGTTGAGTTTATCTTTCGAGACACAAATAGGCTTACCGGCGAGATGCGGTCACGGCTGGCGGATGCATGTGATATAGTGAGAGACCTTACGGGCCGCCAGGAAGGGCGAAAGAGCACGTAACCTGAGGCACCGAATAAGATAGAGGAGGACTCTATGACAAAAAAAATGTGGATTCTTATTGCAGCGCTCTGGTTATTTTCCACCGCAGTATATGCGGATATGGATAACGAGCTCATCGAGGCGGTAAAAAGCGGTGACGCACAGGCAGTACTGGCTCTTCTCGATGCGGGTGCCGATGCCAATGCAAAAAACAGCGCAAGCGAAACCGTTTTGACGATGGCTGCCTTTGAAGGCCATGATCTCATCGCGGCCCTTTTGCTGGCTGGAGGCGCTGTTGTACGGGCAGTTCTCAATGATTCTGGCGTTCGTATGAGAAATAGGCCAACAACCGCCAACAGTAAAGTAGTCGGTAGTTTGAACCAGAGCGATCAGGTTTTCATATTGAGCAGAAGCAAAAACCAGCAAAAAATTCAGGATATGAACGCCTACTGGTACAAACTGAAAACTGACGACGGAATCGTTGGATATAGCTACGGTTACTTTTTTGATGTAAATGAATGGGAAAAAAAGGTCCTGCCGACTTATTATTTGAACTACGAATACGGTTTCAGTATTGAGTTTCACGTTCTCTGGGAAGACTGGTCGGAAACCGAAGAATTAATAAATTTTGGTTTTGGTGTCGAAGCATCGGTGGTCTACTTTGGCTTGCCGGACCAAGACTCCATTTTTGCCGTGGGTATCTATACAGAAAAGCAGTGGAACGTCCTCTCTGACGTGGAGCCGCCTGATGGATTGGAGGGTCCGCCAATCGCACAAAACAACTTCTTTCGATTTGACTACTCTCTTGGTCATTACGCTGCCAATGATGAGATGCACAAACGCAGGGGAGAGGTCTCAGGTATTATGAAATCTATCGAAGTATTTGAACCCGAAATGTAATTGGACGGGAGAAGGCACGGTTGCAGTGATCTTCAAGCAAACTTTGGCAGATAGTCTTTTTGTAGCTCTAACATCTCGTCTATGAGAGCCTCTGCGTTAGAAATACTGTTCACGGTCGGCTCTAAAAGAAGTGTTTGCAGAAGTAGATTTTTGGATTTCTCTTTATAGGCAAGCACCGTTAATTT
>JABGPX010000286.1:2198-3295 GCA_018644745.1 Spirochaetales bacterium | reverse complement strand
CGTCTCTGGATTTCAAGAACATACAACGGCCCATGTATCCCTGGGATACATCAATCACCTGGTGTCCTCCGGATTCCGCGCTAATTCTTTAATATCCTTGCTATCAAATATACCGCTCCTGGTGAAACCGAAAAACTGCGGTTATCAACGGCTATTTCGGTCCCGTTCTCATCGGCACAAGAGAAGCTGTCCCAACCAGACAGCTTTAGTTCGAATTTCTCAGTTTCGGACTTCAAGGCCACGACAGGGATCTCGCCTATCTTTCCATCGGTAAAAATTGTATCGGGGGCGCCCTCTATCAATACCGTATTCCGGGAAACAGAAAGCCGGTACACGCCATCTGATATGAATTCTAGGCGATATATTCCGCTGCCGGTATACCCCGCGAAGAGTGAACAATGCCTGCCGATGAGCAGAGACGGTATTTTCGGAAGCCGCAGGGGCTGCCAGCCTTCTATCCCTTGGGCATGAATTACTTCGGTTTTCTTTGCATACAATACCTGCCGATGCTCAAACGATACCGCTGTTGTATCGGTGATAAAGCCGTCGCCTGGTATATCATAGTTCGCCCCGAGAGGCCATTCTTTGAATAACCGGGAAGCGATGGTAAAAGCCGCGCTTTTCGCCGGGGTAAGTTCGTAATTGAGAAAATGATGACCCCAGTCATCGTTATACGGACCCGTGAGATTGTCGCTATATTGAAACTGGCAGCAGATTTGTGCGCGCATACTTCGCCATTTTCGAGCCATGGCGGGATACATGATAACGTTGTTGTAAGTCCGGCATGCGTCCCATTCATAAATCATTACCGCCTTTTCACTCACTTCCTTCGGAAGTGATGCCGGCCCGGTATGCTCGGGCAGCTGGTTTCGGTATTCGTTATCTGTTGCCTGCATACCCGGGTATGCGCCGGTTGTTACCGCGTCCACTTTGCTGTCGCCGGCCGCGCGGTATATCCCCCGATTGGACGGTCGGTCGAAATCAAACAGACCCGGATCGAGTCCGAGCGACTCTGCCATCTCCTTTGAAGGTTTTGTGCCTGTGGCCTGGTACAGCGAAGATGATACGGGCTGAACCGCGCCGGTCTCGCGGAAAGC
>JABGPX010000286.1:0-2188 GCA_018644745.1 Spirochaetales bacterium | reverse complement strand
GTCTCTCGAGGTCGGCAAATCACGCTCAAACAGGAAGTCACGATACATTTGCGCCCAGGTGTTTACGTCTTCGACAATGATCTCCCGCGCAAGATTTCCATCGTGGAACTTACGGGTAATATCGGCGAACAGCTCCGGTTTATCGTAGAACTCCCAGGTTATATGAATCGGCTCGTTCATAATTTCATACACCCCAAGGCATTCTTCATTTTTCAGTGCGGTACCGGTAAATCGGTTTTTATGTTCAAGCAGCTGAGTGATGAAATTGCATGTTTTTGATATTGCGACAGGGTCGAACATCATTCTTGCGATTGTCATTCTCCTTCCAAAGGCATTCGGCAGTTGGTCAGGGGAGAACCACCAGGCGATCGGAGCCAGAAACAGGTAAAGATCGTGCTGCGTGAGCTCATCAACCAGGATGTCGAACACCTCGAGGTGCTCGTTGTCCACCAGATTACCGTCTACATCGCTGTTTTCGCTGTCGAAAAAGTGAACCCGTACGATTTCGATACCGCACCGTCTCATATCTGAGAGATCCTTGCGGATTACCGTTCGAAAATCGGCGTCCATTATTTTGAGATTGAGATATTGCTTCCAACTCATAGGAAGGTAGTTGGTTCCCCAAAGCGCTACCTCGGCGCCGTCAGGATATACGAAGCGTCCGTCTTGAACCGATATAGGCCTCAAACTCATAATCGACCTCCTGTCCTTCACCGCAAAATTGCCTAGTACATTGTATTTATTTTGACTATTCTGTATAGTGGTAAAGCAATCTTACCAATAGCGGCGGTATTATAGAATGAAAATCTTTATAAGCATAGTGTTGGGTGTACTCGCCTTTTTGGCCTTTTCCTGCGGAGGAGCTCCATCGGATTCGGATTTTCTGGAAATGGTGAAAACCGGCACGGCGGAAGAAGTTAGTGCGGCCGTAAAAAAAGGCGCGGACCTGGACGCCCGGACAAAGCGCGATCAGCTGACACCGCTTATGGTAGCCGCCCGATATAACTCCGCTGAGGTAGTAAACATCCTAATCGAAGCCGGCGCGGAAATTAACGCCGTCGATAACGTCGAAAACTCCGCCTTGCGATACGCCATTTCTTATAATGCTGCGGACGCCGTGCGGGGTCTGGCAGATGCAGGCGCCGACGTAAACGCCGTAGCTAAGTTGGGCATCACACCCCTCATCGTTGTATCGATGCGCGGAACGCCGGAAATGGCCAGTATTCTTATTCAGGCCGGCGCTGATCCCTATGTAGCTGATCAGGATCCGACCGAAGAATACAGGCGCGGGCCGATTTTTTTTGCAGAGTTCAACGAAAAAATCCCAGTGGTCGACAGGATCGAGCTCTTCGCTAAACCCCTGACCGGTTCCGTGGCGGAGATGGTACAGGATCTCGAGGTAATTGCGGCGAAGAGGCCTGAGGTAGGCCCGGTGCTCGAAGGAAATGTTGTTCTTCTTCGTCGGCAGCACCCGCTTACCGGCAAGACGGAAACAGATCTCTATATTCAGAGCGTGAGCGAGTACTCTGACGGCTACCTGGCGATGTGCACAGTGGATGAAGCGGGGGCGACCGCGGCCGTACAGGTCTTTCCGATACCCGCCGATATTGCTTCGAATGCAAAAAAAGGCGACCTTGTTCGGGTGTCGGGCATGTTTCACTGGGGCTATTACGAAGATCTGGCGAACGAGGAACTCGGGAGAGTAGAAGAGTATAGTTCAAGTTATCATATCTATTTCTTAAGGGAGCGGTTCATTGGCCGCGCCGGAAATGAACCGCTTTTATATGTCACGGCTATTGAAAAAGCAGGATAAAAGGAATGACGACAGGCCTTTTCAGCCTTTCACCGCTCCTAATACGATACCTTTGGTAAAGTACTTCTGCAAAAATGGGTAGATCGCCAGTATCGGGATCATCGAAATAAATATCTTCGCCGCGTTGTACGTTCTGTTCGAAACTTCCATGATGCGTTCGATCTCATCCGCGGTCAGGTTAGCAAGATATTCGTAGTTTATTATGAGCGCCAATTGTCTGATATATGTCTGAAGCGGATACTTTTTCGGGTTCTGCATATAGATCAGACCATCAAAGAATGAATTCCAATGCCCCACAATAGTGAACAGCGTAACGGTGGCGAGCGCGGGGAAAGAAATATAGAGACATATACGGAACAAGATATACCAAGGACC
>JABGPX010000885.1 GCA_018644745.1 Spirochaetales bacterium | reverse complement strand
TCTTCCTGGGCGGACCGTCCGGATACTCTACGGACCGGATGTGGAAAATACCGCTTCCGGGTATCGACGTGTTGTTTGTTCCCGCGGTAACCTGTGCGGACCTCAACGAGGACGGCTGGCTCGATATCATCGTCTCGTTTATGGGACATTATACCAGGGCTCCTTCCGGATTCTTTCTGCTGTACGGCGGTCCCGACGGTTACACCGCCGACCGAATGGAATTTCATCCGACGAACGCGTCGAGCATTCTCATTTCGGCCGCCGACCTCAACAACAACGGGCATCTGGATCTTTTGGTGCCGGCCTATTCGACCCAGTTCACCCGCGAGCTTCCCGCGCACATCTACTGGGGCGACGGAAAAACCTTCGACTTTGACAATCCCCTTGCGATACCTTGTGACTCGTCCTGCGCCTTCATGGCTGTGGATATTACGGGCAACGGTTATAAGGATCTGCTTGCCGTCTGCCACCGCACTGACTTCGGCCATCAGGTCGACTCACTTCTGTTCTGGAACGGTCCGGACGGTCTCGATTTCGAGCATCCAGCAAAGCTCCCGGGACTCGGTCCGCATCTCTCCTGCGCCCGGGATATCGGAAACGCGTATACCCGGGAACCGGTGGAGCATTACGAATCCGAACCGATCGAGCTCCAGGGCCGGCGCCCCGTAACCATCAGCTGGGTTGGACAAACCCCTCACAGAACCGAGTTACGCTTCGAGCTACGATGGGCACGCAGCAGAGAGCTGCTTGAAACTGAGCAATGGCACGGCCCCCTGGAAGGGGATAGCTTTTACCGAAAGTCCGGAAGTCAGATAACCGGTGCAGATCCCGACGCGGCCTGGCTGCAGTACCGGGCGTGGTTTATTTCGCCGAGGGCGTGCGGATCCCCGACACTAACCGAGGTCTGCATCGAGTGCGCCGATACCGTTTGAGGATGCGTTTATTGAAGAAGAAAGCAGGACCGCGTAGGTATCGAAACTCGCGACCGGGATACGAACCAAATCACCAACGCCAGCCAGCGTCAATTCTTCTTTGATGTTCGGTGAAAGTAGTTTGGCTCCGGTCATTCCGGGAATAGAGATGACAATATCGCCCTCGCGTTCTTCGCCACAACTGAGCAGGTGAACCAAGTATCCGCCGTCGGTATGCACCGCGCGGACCAGGAAATCCGCGGGGGCATCAGTAACCTCGACCGGAGTTCAAATATCTAATTTATCCATCCATAGTTCTACCAGGAACGTACGCCAATGAAGTAAGCGAATACCGTCCTCTGTTTGACGATTTATCTCATCAAAAGAGACCATATATAAGTGTTCGATAATCCCCTCTTCGGCCAAGGCGCGAATCCCCTTCAAATGCTTATCTGTTACCTTTTCTGTTGATTTAACTTCAATAGCCATTTTAGTACCAATTAAAAAATCAACTTCATACCCTGCCCTGGTTCTCCAATACGTTAGTTTCTTTTTTATACGCCTGTAGGATATATAACTGCGCAGTTCCATGGCAACAAAGTTTTCGAAGGCCGTCCCAAACTCAGCACTGTTTCGGCTTAAAACATGTATACCTTTCAGAAAATTGGCGACACCGACATCAAAAAAATAGTACTTCACAGTGGCGATGGCCTTCCTTTTCATGGATCCACGCCAGGGCTCAAGAAGAAACCCGATGAAAGTATCTGATAATATTTCAAAATAGGAGCGTACCGATGTTACAGGCACTCCGGTATCTCTCGAAACATTGGCATAGTTTAGCTGCTCAGTATTCACCAGAGCTGCTACATTAATAAATCGCGAAAAGTGAATGAAATTCTGAACCAACGCTTCCTGTTTTATCTCCTCTTTCAGGTAGGTATCCACATACGCATCAAGTTCTTCTTCCGGATAATCAGAGCTATAAACCTGGGGTAAACCACCATATAGTAAATATTTCTCGATATTAAAATCGGGAATCTCAGTGGATGTCAAAGGATAGAGATTTGCCTGCCATGCTCTGCCGGCAAGCAAATTAACCCCGGAGCGTTTGAGTTTTCTCGCACTCGAACCTGTTAAAATAAAATGGAGATCTGAGGTTTCAATAAGATCATGAACTTCATCAAGTAGTTCAGGCAGTTTCTGAATTTCATCGATTATGATAGTTCTGCTCTTCCGTCGTATTTCATCGACACGTTCACGCAGACGAGACGGATTCTCTGACAATGAAAGGAATGTGCTGCTGCGTAGAAGATTGATTATTGATTCATTATCGAATTGGCTTCGCAATAGGGTCGTTTTCCCCGTACTACGGGGACCAAAAAGAAACACCGACTTTTTACCAGACAATTCGCGTAAATCGAGTGTACGCTTATACATCAATAAATTATAAACTCAAATAAATTAGAATTCAACGGTAACTCCGATGATTTTACTGCAAAATCAACGGAGTCCATGTGTATTCGAAGGTACCGGGAAGCACCTGCTCAGTGTAGATGTGGCGATATGGAGAGGTAAATTGCAGGGCATTGTCATAGATCAGAGTTTTCTTATCCGGATAATCGTGACGGTAGAATCGTTGAAACAGGATTATCCGAAAGATCTAATTCCCAGAGTGTCTTTTTTTGAGGGTCTGGTTGTGGATTTCATTTCGATCGGAGTAAAGATTCCGTTCTGCTCCGGAATCAGATCCACTTCAGCACCGCCATGACTACGCCAGTGATACATGCCTGCTCCTGATTGTCCTGTTGATAATGTTTTAATAATGTCCAGTACAATAAAAGCTTCAACAATACTTCCCCACAGAGGATGAGAGTGAATCGCATCAGGAGTGGAAAGAAATAAACTATGGCAAAGTAGTCCCGTATCAGGGAAATATCCTTTTGGTTTCCCGCTTACACGTTTTTCAGATGTTTCAGCAATGTCGATTTACCTTGATTTTGTATGATGACATATAGCTTTTTCAAGCTTTTATGTCTGTCTCAATGCTATTCTGGGGAATTTCCGGTGATCTGCTTAAAATTCAGCCCCGGACCAATCCTGTCGTATAAAATGTCTAAAGTCGTCTCTCTCTTTTGTTAATACATAATTTACATACATCTCTCTTTTCCTATCTCGCGGCCGGATAGGTCTTCTACCATTTAAAAAACGCGTCGCCTGACCTCGCACCGCGATATAACTCTTCCCGCCAATTGAAAAGAGACACATAGCAACGCTTGACGTTATTTACGCCCGGCGTTACTATTTAAGGGATGATCAATTCGTTCAAAAATAACGATACAGAGAAGATTTGGGAACAAATATACATCAAAAAGATACCTAGAAATG
>JABGPX010000884.1 GCA_018644745.1 Spirochaetales bacterium | reverse complement strand
TTATTCGTTATCGAAGAAGATCAGCTGGACTTCATCACTGAAGTAGTTTCCCACCTCGGGGTTATCCACTCGCCTGCCTATCCCCGCGGCATATTTATCTTCGGGGCGGCTCCACACGAGCTGCCCGGCGTAGATGTGCTGCGGATTTCTGATGAAAGAGATTTAGCCGGCCAGGTTACCGCATACGTACGAT
The DNA here is from genome assembly GCA_018644745.1 of Spirochaetales bacterium. The sequence goes on along the minus strand of JABGPX010000884.1, from coordinate 3,103 downwards.
CCACTCTCGCGTTCAATAAAAGCGGGCTGCTCGTTGAAAATAAAGCTGCCCTGCCCCGCGCCGTTGATGTTGTGATCGTGGGCGGCGGCATTACCGCGCTATATGCGGCTCACCGGATGTCGGATCGAAGGATCTCTTTTTGCATTGCGGAAAAGGATGAAATTGTCGGCGGCATCTGGGCCAAATATGCAAATGCCACGTCACAGGTGAATACATCGGAAGGGGCTTATCGACTCTTTGATCATGACCTGAGGGCAAACAAGGACCACTCGAGTACCGCCGAGATGCTTGGTGACATCAAACGGCTTACAGAAGAAGCGCGCGACGGTATTTTCACATCCACCAAGGTGGAGCGGATAGAGAAAAATGACAACGGTTATGTTACGACGGTTTCGCGCGGCAGCGAGACATCGAAAATTTCCAGCAAAGGTGTCCTTCTTGCCGTAAACGACCGTGTGGGAGCTCCCCGGGAAGTAACGTGGCACAATCAGGAGCGCTATCAGGGAATTCTTGTGGATGGTTATTCGGATGAAACAGCAGGAATGGACTGGGCTGGAAAAAAAGTTACGGTTATCGGGATGGGTGCGTTCGCTGTTGAAAACGCCCGAACAGCTCTCGAGGCCGGTGCTGCTCACGTTACCGTCGTTTGTCGGCGCCATGGAACGGTATGTCCAAAAATAATCGACTATTTGAATTTTTCCACACCATATGATGAAAATTTCGAGCACGAGCGAAAAAGTAATATCCGAAACATGATGTTATGGAAAAAGCTCTACGATTTGAGCGGCGCGGAAGAGCCGGAGTGCTGGATGGGCAAGATAAAACATACCGGACATACAATTTCGGTATCGGATATTTGGTTTATCGCACACCACCTGAAGAAGATGGAAACGGTTACCGGCAGTGTGGGTGAGATGTACGAGGGCGGAGTTATTGTCGAAGGAAAAAAAATTGATGCAGATATTGTTGTCACTTGCGTCGGATTCCACAGGAATGCCTCCACTGCCAAGGCTCTATGCGGTTATGAAGAGATGTACAATGTAAATTACATCGACAAGGATTTTATGTATCTTGCCGACGCGTTTATCGACGATAACGCCTTTAACTCATTCTTTGGTTCCAGCGTTCTCGAGATGACCAGATTCTACATGGATGTTTTTCTCGAATACTTCGATACGGGCAATTTCGAGGAGATGACCCGGATAGCCGGAATCGAGAAAATGGATATCGAAGAGCGAAGCTGGTCCCACTATATAACGGGAGCCATGGCCTTGATTCATGAGAACCCTCGGTTTGCCGACGCGGCCCGGGTGCAGGTCGACGAAAGGACCGCCCGATTCCTTGAATCCCACGATTTGGAAACCTATATCGCTGAGAATAAACGTGAATGGTACGACACCCATACTCTCCTTGCCGGTGGGCCGCTGCCGGAAGGTCAGTGTCTTCCTTATGTATTTGAACGACTGGCCGAGAAGAAACTCGGATAGGCCATCCGGGCTGCAAAATGGAAAAGGTCCATCCTGTTGTTCTTGCGGTACCAACCCTGGTAAAGGAAATGAGCGGGAAGGATAAAACCCGCGCGCTGAGCGGGCATGCCCGGATCGCATTAGCTCAGTCCGCCGAGTTTTACGGTGTTACCCTTGGAGCTCTCGACAAAGGCGAGAGGGGAAGACCGCTTCCGAGTAACGGAATCTATTGGTCTCTGTCTCATACAAAAGAGTTTGTCGCGGCGGTCGCCGCACCGCATCCGATCGGTATCGATATAGAGAAGATTTCACCCGTTGTACCCGCTGTCCAGGCTCGATTGGCTGCTCCAGACGAGTGGGATCTTGTTGACGAAGTTGGTCCCGAACTATTCTGCCGGTATTGGACTGCGAAGGAAGCGGTTCTCAAAGCCGAGGGCTGCGGACTCGCCGGCCTGGCGAAATGCCGCATTACCGAGGTTGTCGACGCCGCGCACCTGAGCCTGCTCTATGAATCACAGATTTGGATTGTGTCTCTCTTCACCGGCATCGCTGATTACCTGGTATCTGTATCGGTGCCAGCCGATGGCACCAAATGGCACACTCCGGATGTTCATGCAAAATGTCTTTGCTGAAGAGCAATTCTCAATATGAACAATTCCTCATTAGGTAGAGTGCAAGTGTACAGCGAGGGTCGTATCCGATCGGTCATATTGAGAATTGCCGGCCGAAATCAGCTGAAATTGTGCCGGGTGTTCTCATTTTGATCGATAAAAACGCAACCTCATATATGTTGTCGATATGACTCCTAATCAATGGATCAAAATGAGAACACCTCTTTGCTGAAGTCTATTTTTAGAGTACATTGATCCGGATGAAATACTGTCTGGTAAGCCTGGGATGCCAGATGAACCTGTCCGACGCAGAGCGTGTCAGCTCCGTGCTCGAAGCTATGGGTTACGAGCACACCGAATCAGAGGAAGAAGCAAACATACTCGGGCTCGTATCTTGTTCTGTGCGGCAGCGTGCAATCGACCGGGCTTATGGAAAAATAGATAAATGGAACTCTTGGAAGAACGAAAGGAACCTGCTTACTTTCGCCACAGGGTGCGTTTTACCCGCCGACAAAGAGCGGTTTCTCAAGCTCTTTGATTTGTTTTTTACCATCAATGAACTTCCCGAATTGCCGACGATGATCAGCCAGTACGGCATAGTTACGCCTGCGGGACTCGATTATCATCCTGAAAGTGCAATTCCCGAAGAGAGCCGCCTGGATTCCCGGAAGGGTTTCTGGCGAATAAATCCCTCCTACACTTCCGGTTTCGAGGCTTTTGTGCCGATTCAAAACGGCTGCGATAAATTCTGCGCATTCTGTGCAGTGCCGTATACCCGGGGAAGAGAGGTTTCCAGACCATCCTCAGAGATCCTTGCGGAAGTATCGGACCTTATCATGAAAGATTACAAATCGATTACTCTGCTTGGTCAGAATGTAAACTCTTACGGATTGGACAAAAACGGCAAGGAATTGAGTTTTGCTGACCTCCTCCGTCGGATCGGGGAAATGGGAACAGAATCGGGTAAAAAAATCTGGGTCTACTTTACCAGCCCTCATCCGAGAGACATGACCCGAGAAGTAATTG
>JABGPX010000461.1 GCA_018644745.1 Spirochaetales bacterium | reverse complement strand
GCTACCGAAACATCAACCTTATGCTTCTTCCCGCTATTTCCGGATTGGAGAAATTCTCGCGGGACATCCGGAATCTCGGTAAGGAATGGGCTAATAGCGGTATTTTGCAAAACATCGGTTCCCGGTTCCCAACCGAGGGAACGGAGAACCATATTGAGCAGCACCGATTCATTCTTCTGATTATTGTTTTTATTCTGATTGTTCTTGTTATGACATCCGGATATTACCAGGTGTTGTTTTGCTCTGGTAACACCAACATAGAGCAGTCGTTTGAGCTCGGCTTCATCCTTGGCCGCCTGCTCTTCCTTTCCCCGGCTGTAAAAGTAATTTGTCCGGGTCTTCTTCCCGCCACCGAACTGTGCGATATTCAACGTAATTCCATGTTCTTCAGAGAAATAATAAGGCGCTCCGCTCTCACCGGATCGACCGCGATTTCCGGTATTGGCAAGAATGACCACTGGAAACTCGAGACCTTTTGCTTTGTGTATGGTGAGAATCTGAACCCCGCCTGATCCGTCACTTTCATCCTTTAGAATATCTAAATCCGGAAGCCTTTCGAATTTTCCGAGATGGGGCCGAATAATGTCGAGAAATCCGGCCAGAGAGAGAAATGAAAGATCCGCCTGCCTGGCCAATTCCCGAAAATAGTCAAAATACTCGAGATAGGGATGAAGATTCTGATCCTTCAACAGCAAATAGCGATAACCATATCGATACCATATATTGAAAACAAGCCGGGCGATTGGCACGCGATCCGCGTTGGTTCTGACATGCTCGAAAAGCCTGCGTGCGATATCAAGTTTCTCTCGATCCTGATCTGAAACCGCGGCAATATCTTCATCCAGATACTCAAACGAGCTCTTCTCTATAAACAGAAGACGCACAAGGGTTTCATCTGAAACGTTGACAATAGGCGAACGCAGGAAACCGGCGTATGCCGTGCGATCTTCAGGGTAAACCGCTAATTGCAGGAGGTTGTACATATCGTTTAGCGGTGCCTCGAGAAAAAGCGAACGAATGGTCTGAGTCCTGTGGGGAACTCCAAGTATGCGAAACGCGGTTTCATACTTGCTTTGATTACTTGTCGATCTCATCAACAAGGCAAAATCCTCAAAACGGGCGGGCCGCTCCTCACCATCGGCAAAAACTGGGAGTTTCTTCTCAACCGATTCCTTTACGAACCGGGCGATCGTTATAGCTTCGGCATCGTCATTCTCGACAAGGCCGACATCTTTTTTGTCATGATACGGCTTATATAGGATTACGATATGCGGCGGCTTACTTAGCTCGGGGGCCCTAGCTTTGAGTTTTTCAAACCGGGCTTCGAAGGGATGTTGAGAATCAGCCATTATTATTGAAAATAGGTCGTTGAAAAAATCAATTAGCAGCGGTTCAGATCGATAATTCTTTGGCAGCGAAAGGGCCTCCCCTCCGCTTTGCTCGGCCTCGTCTGAAAGCTCTTTGAAAACACTTACATCGGCTCCTCGAAACATATAGATCGACTGCTTCTCATCACCGACAAAAAAGAGCTTTTCCGGCTCGAGTTCATGGGGTTCGGGGATCCTGTCGAGAGACATATCGCTTTTCTCCGCTAGCAGATAAAGCAGCTCCTTTTGAAGCCGGTTGTTGTCTTGAAACTCATCAATCATGATGTGAGTAAACCGATGTTTATAGTAGCTTCGCAAATCATGATTTTCGATTAGGCAAACTCTGGCCATTTCAACCACATCGTGAAAAAACAAAGTCCCGCTATTTCTACGGCCCTCGATTACCCGCCGCTGAAACTCGGTGCAAATTTCTAGCATCCCGTCGATGAGATTCTTAGACTGCAAAGTGATGAGTATTTCCATCAAGGAACCTACGGTCTTTCTCACGGGCTCGATTAGCTCGCGCACCGCATCATAATCAGCATGTTTTCCTTTACCCGGCTTGCGGATAGAAAACCCCTCGAGATGCAGCCGAAGTTCCTCGGTCTCGCCCGCTTCAACCATGCCGGATACTCCAGAGAGAAGAGATACCGCGGCAACTGCGTTCTTTATGCCTGCTCCGGCGGATGGATCAAATCTTTCAAACCGGGCGGCGTAATTTTCCGCCTCAAGGGCAGCGCGTTTCAATTCATCGCGAAGAAATATGCTTTGGGCGGCACTCATCCCCTCAAAATCGAGCTCTCTCCCGACAGTAAACTTCGTTTGGGCGAGAGATACAAAAAACTCTTTCCAAACCCGTTCGAAACCATTACCGAAAATGAACTCCTGCAGCACAGGGTCACCGCTCATCTCTAAAATGAAATCCAATGCTATCTGTTCCGTTTCTGCTTTTGCCGCTTTTTCATCAATACGAAAATCTGGAGATACACCGAAGCGCTGAATCCAGTTCCTGGCTATCTGAGAGCAGAAGCTATCGAGTGTGGAGATCTGAGAGTTTTCAAACAGAGCCAGTTGGGCGCCGACACGAGCGTCATCTTTATTCTCGATCAAGAGCGAATAGATTCGCTCGTGCATTTCCTGGGCCGCTTTTCGAGTAAAGGTGAGAGTCAGTATATTCTCTACTCCGGCTTTGCCCTCACATATAAGCCGCAGATAGCGATTGGCAAGCACAGTGGTCTTGCCCGAACCCGCGCCGGCCGATACCACCGCATTTGTGTCTATGTTTATTGCCCGAAGCTGATCTATGTCAGGTTTAGTCTTTGATTTCATAATAACTACCGAATAACGTACTTCTCCCTGCAAACCCCCCGAAACGCGCACCCGTCACAGCTCCCGCGCGGCTTGGGTGTGATAAATGAGCCCGCCTGTATGGTGTCGCCCATGCTTTTAACAGCGTTTCGCGTTTGGGAAAGCAAGTCCTCTCTTTCGGTCGGATCAAACCAGGGCTTATTACCGCCGAATACCTGATGATATTTCTGCTCCGTGACATCGTAGTAAAGGGCCTGATCGGCGGCTCCGTGGACATCTTCGGTGAGCAGCAAATAACAGGGAACCTGAAAGCTGCGCAATTCATTCTCCGGCGATACCATTCCGGATTTTTTGCTCTTGAGACGCTTTTTATAATCAACGATGATTTGCTCGCCATTGAATTCGGATATCCGGTCAATTCTCCCGTGAAGAACAATGCCGGATATAAAGTCTGGGATTTCCAGACTCTCTTCGACAGCAATAAGGCGGGCGCTGTCCCAGACCTTACTCTCCGTTTCCAGGAATCCGGCAAGGTATTCGCTTATGTGCCTTCGCTCATCGGTCCACGCGGGATGGATAAAGACCGGATCTCGCCATTCAGCGAAAACTCGGTCTATTTCTTCCTCTAGGATTATCTTAGCCCGTTCAAAATTTTCCTGAAGCCGCCCGGCAAGTTCACGGTCAAGGACCTGGGTTAAAGCGGCCAACACACGATGAAGTATGATTCCGGTAATTCTCGGGCTCGAGTAGGTCGTGTCAAAGTCTGTTTCCTCAAGTTTCAGAACATAATTGAGAAAATATGAAAATCCGCAGCCGCTCCACACGTCCAGGGAGGTGGGAGAGATGCGAAACTCACCGCTCTCCCGCCGCTGCCGCAGCCAAATCTCTTCCCGTAAATCGGCGGAAGAAATCGGTGCAGACGTGAAATCATTCCCTTTAGCAGCCAGACCGGCTTTAGATGCGTAAGATAGTCCCGAACGCTGAACGGTATGTAACGCTTCCGGAAGCGATCCCAGACCAAGCCAATACTTCCTCTCTTTGCGGTATGGACTTCCCTCAAAAATAAGGAGGTCGCTTTTCTCAACCTTGGCGACATAGTATTCCGGCGCAAGGTGGGGGCCGTCAAATCCCTCCCTGCTGTAACTCAGATGTACATTTTCTCCTGAATGCTCATAGAGCCGGAGAAAGGCATCGGTAAGGTTATTCTCAAAACCATCACTTGCAGCAATTTCTGTAACTGGAAGGAATGAGAACTTTCTTCGTGATACCGATGATGCAGTTTGAGAAACACCGAGTATAAAGTGATGGTCTGGATAGATGCCCGCGGCGACGCGATACTCGAAAACAGAAACCCCGGCTCCCTTTGCGGGAGTTACATAAACTCTTTCAGCGAGGCTCATCAGCCAGAGTGAGTAAGGCGATTCTATTTTCAGATCGGGTACCAGTCCGGAAGCCTCCTGAAGGCTTGGAAGCTCATCAAGAGCCGCAGTAAACGGAAGCAGCCAGGCAGTTGTAAAGCTGTCGGTATTGAGAAACTGCCGATTGAACTGGAGCACCGCCTGTCTGAGCCTCGAAAAAGTTGCCGCCTGCAGGATCTTTACCGCGGCGCGCCTGAAAGAACGATAGTAATCAAGCTGCGCCGGAGTTCCCCGCTTTTTTAGAGCGGCGTCCCAGAGATCACGAAAACCCTTCGAGTCTTTGTGATTCTGCAGTCCGAAGTTCTCGATCCCGAAACGTACCAGGCCTCTCCCAACAGCCGGATTTTTCCAGGGATAGGCGGTATTAAGAAAGAGCTCTTTCAGCTTATACACGGAGAAACCGCCGCTCAAGACCTCGGCAAGAAGATAATACAAGCGGACCGCCGGGTATTCAGCAAGAGGTTTTCCTAACCGTGAAAGGAGCGGAATATCATACAGCGCCGCAGTATCCTGCAGTTCTTCCGTGTATCCTTCGCTCGACGTTAGGGATACTGCGATATCCGCGGCGGGAATTCCCGTCTCGAGAAGCTTCAAGATTTCCAGGCAGGCTGACTCGACTTCCATCTTCGCGTTCGGGAAGGCTCGAAGGTTCTGTGCGGGGACATCATCAACGCCGCTGCGGGCGCCGCTGCGCATGCCCCGAACCAGCCCATCAAACTCGATCAATCCGGTCTTGGCGAGGAATTGACCAAAATCTTCATAGTCCTGAATAACCTGTGGAAAAAAAACAACTCCATGACTTTCGATATCTGTCTCCGAGGGAACCTGCCAGCCCGGCTCATAAAGGCCATGGGAATCGAGAAACTCTGAATAATGTCTATAGATTTCCTGCAGGTCTGCGAGAAGATCCGTATCAATCCTAGCCAGCAGTTCAGTTTCCAGCCAGAGGGCCCCGAGAGCGGGCAACGCTCTGGATATGCTCCTTACAAAAGGCCGCCAAGAACTTGAGAGTCCGGGAATGAGCAGTTTTTTTAGAAATGGTTCACCTTCGGCGTTACTTCTCAAGAGATCCGCGGTAAATAAGAGCTTGATCAGCCGGTTAGCGGGAACTGCTTCCTGTGTGAGATCAAAGGTTTTCTCTTTATATGTGTCCCAGGAGATAAATCGATCCGGACGGAGTGCTCGAAGCGGCCCCCCCCCGGATAGAACCTTTCTGCTCCAGAACGAGGCGGCAATTTCCGACGGATAAATAAATAAAGTATCTTCATCGGGAAGCTGCTCTAGAATAAGATCGATGGCACCGTTCATGTGATTTCTATCTGGTTGTGCAGTTTACAATCTCGCCGATATACATCCGATGGTAATCTTTCGAGGGGTAATGCTCCCCGATAGAAGAATCGAGAAATTGCTCCGGAACCAGATCCTGGCTGAAGATCTTCTTACAAACGAGCACCAGCCGCGCTTGTTCGAAAGACACAGAGTTACCGGCGGCAACGGGTATCAATCCAGTCTCAACCGCCTTGTCGACATCCCGGCCGGAATGAGAGCCACAGTAGTTCAGAGCCTCTCGATGTTCCTCTTTGAAAAATGAAAGGGTAAATTCATCGTTCTCATTCATGAATGAAAAAGTATATCTGGAATCTCTCACAAAACAGAAGCATACTTTTTTGTTCCACAACACTCCCATGGCTCCCCACGATGCAGTCATGGTATTCCATTTTTTCGGAGTTCCGGCAGTTACGAGCATCCAGTCGGTTCCAATCATCTTGAAGATATTATCTTGTAGATCCTCGGGTTGGATTGTTTTTACCATGGTTTTAGGCTACCCCTTTGAAGAATCTTATGCAACTAAAGCTATTTGTGCTATATTTCAAAAGTACTATTAACTATTTTGTGCCTACGCGGCATATGAAAACCTAGCGGTGGAATGGCTTTTCGAATTCCTACAGCCCTGCGAAATCACTGCATAAGAGCCCTTTCGGAGTCAATGGATATCCGAACGATGACTCATCTAATCCGTAACATTTTCCAATCATATGATATTCACGAAAGAACAGGTTTTCCAAAGAGTATAGCAATTCCAAATATCGACGTTGCCCGTCAAATAGTGACCGATGTAATCAAATCGCAGAAGTTCCTTCATTTCGTCCGCTTACTGATTGGTGCGCAAGACGACGGCATCATGGGCCGGCGATATAAGATCTCCTTTCTTCGGGAGATTATTAAGGCAACATATGACCTGGGCTATATCTTCGACAGCTCGAATATGATGTTCATCGAAAATCCTCAAGTAAGGAAAACCAGAAACTGGGGAGCTCTAGAGGAAGGCGAGCAATATCAAATGGTGTTTCTCGCGATAGATATCGTTGAGAATTCCCGCTTGGTAAAAACTTATCCGCCGGAAACAATTAAAGCCACCTATAAACACCTCAGGGCAATGATGAATAAATCAATCGATAAAAGAAACGGACGTATATGGAGTTGGGAAGGTGACGGCGGTTTGGCGGCCTTTTTTTTCGGAGACCCGCACACAAGCGCCGCGCTCAGCGCCATAGAGATAATGAATGAACTATTTTTATATAATAGAGCCGCCTGCGTCCTCAATGAACCGCTCGTAGTGAGAATTGGTGTCCACGCGGGTGATTGTGAGTACACCGCCAGTGAGGAAGAACTGGACAGGCTTGAAACAATTAGCGAAACTCGAAGTATCGAGACTATGGCCAAACCCGATACGGTGTATCTCAGTATTGTGGTAAAGGTCATGCTCGATGAATTCATCTCCAAACACTTCAAAGCAGTAGGCACAAGAAAGAACGGTCCCTTCTGCTATTCGCTGAAATTGGAATAGCTTGTGGTTGTCGTTGTTTTTACAAGCAAAAAGGCCCTTACTTCGAAACTCGAACCCCTGGCCAAAAGCCGGGTATTCGATTTTTCAATCAAAAGTCCAGACCAATATAAAAAAACATCCAGCGTATCGACCGGAAATTTACTTTTTTATCTCGATAGTTCCGATTTTTCAGAAAAGGACATACTCAAGGCTGTTCGATCCTGCCGAAACAGCGGTAACAAAAGAATTGGAATTATCGATCAAGCAACAGTCTATAAGGATCCGGCACGTCTCTTTCATGAAGGAGCTGCGGATTATATCGGGAAACTCGCTATCCAAACTAACTTAACTTCTCAGCGGATTCGAGGGGCGATTAACTATTGCGATTTTCCGGAAGAACCTCCCGCAATCAACATCAAGAAGGAAATTTCTCGAGACTGGAAGCTATCAGGGAAAAGCTGGAAAAATATAAAAAGCGGTCAGGAATACACTTTCTGCTTTATGTTCGTGGAAATTGATCTTCTCGACGAATGGAGGAAAAAATCCGGCCGTGCTCATCTCGATGAGGTGAAAGCTCAATTTCAGAAGCACATTCAGCAGGTTTGCGCCAGAATAGACGGCAAATTATGGATGTGGATGGACCTTGGCGGGCTTATTCTTTTTCCTTTCGACGGCAAATCCTGCAATCCTATATTAAATGGACTCGAACTCGTGGTGAATCGGACAATAATCAGTGCCGAAGAGTTCAATTTCCACACCGTCATCAAATACCGAATAGCTCTGCATATTGGCAACACGGTGTATAAGACCAGGGGAAATACCGGCACCATCGTCTCGGACACGGTGAATTTCCTCTTTCATCTAGGTCACCAATTTGCCAAGGCGGGGAATTTCTACCTGACAGAACCGGTTTGTGAGTTCATTCCAAAAGGATTTGAGGACTGCTTTGTATCCGCTGGTTCTTTCGAGGAAATGCCGATCAGCAGAATGCGGCTGCCCGTAAGCTAATACCCGACTTCTCGCCGGTAATTGACACATGATGCCCGTGCAGATATCATGTGTATCGCTTTTAGAATCCGATACGTATTGGATTCCCGGGGGTGTAGCTCAGTTGGCTAGAGCGCGTGAATGGCATTCACGAGGTCATGGGTTCGATTCCCACCACCTCCATTCATTTTATCATGAGTGACAATAAAGGACCGAACACAGAATACGACGACGAAATCGATCCGGAAATTGCCGAATTAATCGGCATCGACGATTCCGACGGAATGGATAACGCCCCGGATTTCGGCGACCTCTTTGGTGGTCCAAAAACAGACTCAGAAGAACCCCAAAAAGAAGATATCGACCTCAGCCGCAAAACTTTTCCACCAATTGGAAAAAGGGAAGAGCAGGCCAAACCCTTTTTCCAGGACAAAGGGTATTACAAAGCCGCTATGGGGGGCGAAGGCGAAGTGGCCAAGCGGTTTCACGGTGTTATGACCCAGTTCTTGAATACTCAGGATCCGCAAGAGCGCTCGATGTTCAGAGGAAAACTGATCGCTGCGTATTGGAACCTGGCCGAAGCGATAGCCGTCCGAGCCGGCGTTCCAATGCCGCTCCCCAAACAGCTCCTGCTGCGATTCGGTGCGGTGCTCCCTAATATCATTTCACCGGATCAGAGAACGATGATCTCGAAGATCATTTTTAAAAACGATACAGGCGAACCTTTCTATTACGTAGACGAATGGATGAAAAAAATCGCCAGCGGCGAGATAGGTCAATCGGCGACGGATGAAATAAAAGTTAAAAAACAAGACGAAGATGGACAAATTTCATCGAAGGTCGATCGGGCACAGGGGCAGCGAGACGTGCAGTACGGTTTGCTATCTGGTAAACTCGCGGATTTAGACGCAGCGGAGCAGCAATTGCGCGGCACCGTTGAATCCCTCACCCAACGATCGGAAAACCCGGGCTTCTCCGGACTCAAACAAGGCTATACAGAAGGGCAGCGGGCAAATCTCTCTGAAATAGGAAACCTGGCCCGAAATCTCAACGCAATAGATAAAGAAGTCGCCAAGCTGTATAACCAGCTGTCAAACGCAACCGAATCTCTCGATTCGCTCAAGGAGAAGGCAACGGAAACAGGCGTGGTTACCGCGGTCGATAACCAGGCGATGCGGGATGAGTTCAATACCGTACGTCAGATGGCGAAGATGTGCGTGGGCCGCCAGGGAAATCATCTTCCGGTTCTCATGAAGCAGTATTTTCGATCGAATCTACGCGATGTCGGTACCAGGGAAAACGTCATTATCGAAATGGCCGCGGTAGAAAGTATCGATCCCGGCATTTTTGAACGAACATTCAAGCGCCAGACTAACCGAATTGTACCTCACGTCATTTTGGTGCCTTGTTATGGGGATACAGGAATCTGCTGGGAGCCCTTCGAACGGTTCAATCGGGCGACAAGCCGGGGCCGAATCGCCATCCCCATGTTTCCAAAAGACATAAAAATCGCGGTTATAACCGCACTCGCGGACCTTCGATGGCAGGTGGCCAAAGAAAAAGCCCAGCATTACTGGATGGAAGAAGGTCTTACGGGCCATTATTTCCAATGGTTCGAAGGCAAGAAGATGCGCGGTGACGTTCGGGAATACTTTATTCAGGATTACATACTCTGGATTACCAAAGAAAGCGAAGGTATGCAAAAGCTCGATAAGGAAGTGAGACCGGTATTCTGGCGTAATATCCCGTTTGCTCAAGAATTGAAAGATAACCTGAGAAAGCGCGGATTTGTTTACGATGAGTTATACAAAAAAGACAAAAATAGAGAAATGTCCGACGGATATTGACGATCCGGGTACTTAGGGCACATCGAAAAAACCACATTTTGTGTTGCCGACAGACTGGTTTTACGTATAAATCGGGGTTATTCGTATGTGCTGTGGGTCAAAGTAGCAGTAAATAGAAGTGCTCTCGCTTATTCCGGCTTCTTGCCGCCGCGGGGCTTGAAAATTGGATGAAAGTATTTATCCATATCGATCTTGTTTGAAATGTATTTGATAAGCCGATTATAAGCAAAAAACGATCCTGCTATTGCGAGCAAAAACACCAGAATAAATAAAAACTGCCCGATGCTTTCTTGCGCGCCTTCCGAAAGAAATCTGCCGATAAGAAAAATTCCCAAAAATAAAATAATGAGCATCGTGAGAATATTTACAACCGTCGCACCAAGAATAAACAGAACGGTATTAAGCTTCTTGTTCATGACTTCTTCTCTCCTGGAGAATTATGAGTATTACCAGCAGGATCCCGGAAACGACGATGCTGGAATCCGCCACATTGAAGGCAGCAAATCGTTGCATACCGAAGATACCGTAAAACTTAACCGACAGAAAATCAACCACACCGTCGGGGCGGAAAACCCTATCGATTTGGTTTCCAAGTCCTCCTCCCAATATCCCGGCGAAGGCCCAGCGCATCCCGGGGGTGAGATCCTTTGCTTTGAAGTAATAAACTACTACAAGGGCCATAACTATGAGCGGAAAAATGATAAAAAGAAGCCGCCTGGCCACTTCTGGCAGCGAATCCCCGATACTGAAAGCCACACCGAGATTTTTCGTGTGTATTATCCAAATAAAATCACCAAATATCCGCAGTCCGATAGCACGGTAGCCGATATTCACGACGACCAGGTACTTGGTAATTTGATCGAATATCATTATTCCAACAGTAAGAACAAACGGCAAGTATTTCTGAGAAATTTTTATTTCGTGATTATTCATGGGATTTCCTTTTATTACAGACCTGTTGGAATGTCGATAAATACCGTTTCAATACCCGTGTCGGCGGTAAGCCGGTCAGCCAGAAGTTTCACACCGACTGTTTCGGTCTGGTAGTGACCGCCGGCGATGAGATTTATCGATTCCTCGAGGCAAAAATGATACATAGTATGAGATGCTTCGCCGGTCAGATACAAATCCAGGCCTTCTTCGACAGCCTGGTTTATTTCTCTGGTTGCACCGCCGGACACTATACCGATGCTTTCGTTTACTTCCTTTCCAAAGGGCAGTACGGCACCGCAGGTATTGCGGTCGATGGTTAGCTTTTCCAGTACTTCGTTAATGCTGAGAGGCGGATTCAATGTTCCTTTTAATCCGATCTTCACCCCGTGGTAATCACCAAAAGCCTCCTGGTCTGTAATACTTAGAGCCGCGGCTAATCCGGCATTATTGCCGAACTCCGGATGCCGATCCAAAGGCAGGTGAGACGCGTACAGCCCGCATCTATTCTCTACAAGAAAGGCCACACGGTCATAATGAACACCGGTTATCGGTATGCCTGGTCCCCAAAACATGCCGTGGTGAACAAAAAGCACATCCGCCTTCGCCTCCACGGCGCGGCGGACACTCTCCATGCATGCGTCTACCGCGAAAGCAGCACGATTGATCTCGCTTTCAAGATGTCCGACCTGCACGCCATTCAGTGACGCGTCGATCTTCGCAAGCTCGTCTATATCCATTAAGCCCCGAAAATAGCTATCTAATTCACGCAACTTCAAAGTCGCTTCCTCCGCGGTAAGACTCTGGTTATATGCATTCGTCTATTATAATCGGCTCTAATTATTGTGCAATCGCGGAGAAGCACTTAAGTTAACCGAAAGAAAATGAGAATAGCCGCATTCTGAGCCAATTGAGCCAATTCCTTGTGTTGACAAGAAAAAATGTGCGATACTATAATCGCTGAGACCGAGATGTTATTAACAGGTAGGAATTGAATGCCGACAAAGATCGATGTAGAACAGATCAAACGGGCTGCCCGTAATTCCATTCCTCTTTCCATTAAGACCTATACTCTTCCCCACGAAACCGAAGAATACCTCGAACGTATCCTCACGGTTTTCCTCGATGAATTCGGTCAGAATCAGATAAAAGACCGAATTGCATATTGCCTGAAAGAGTTGGCGGTAAACGCAAAAAAAGCAAATACAAAAAGGGTTTTCTTCAAAGAAAGAGAACTTGATATTGCCAATCAATCCGATTATGCGGAAGGAATGAAGGATTTTAAGCGAACAACCCTCGAGAACATACAGCACTATCTGCAAATGCAGAAGGAAGATGGGCTTTATATAAAGGTTATTTTCCACTCTAAAGGGAAAACCTTTACCGTTTCGGTTCACAACAACGTTGCTATCTCCCGAAAAGAGCAGATGCGGGTTTACGACAGGGTCGCGCGCTCACGGGCTTTCGAAACGATGGAAGAGGCTCTTTCGACGGTACTCGATGATTCTGAAGGTGCTGGACTCGGAATCGTAATTATGGTTCTCATGCTCAAAAAGATCGGCCTCGATGAAGACGCCTTTGATATCGACGTAGTAAATGGCGAAACGGTGGCAAAAATAACTATCCCGTTTTCTGATGTACACGTGGAAGACCTCGATTCCCTTTCCCGCGAAATTGTAGCCGAAATTGACGATCTTCCTCAGTTTCCGGAAAATATTGTGTATCTACAAAAACTCATCAGCGATCCTGATTCGGAAATTTCCGAAATCGCCAGACAGATCAGTATGGATCCGGCCCTCACCGCAGATCTTCTCAAGCTGGTTAATTCGGCACAGTTCATGCTACCCAAGCGGGTGGACAACATTGTAGAAGCCGTCAAGCTTGTCGGATTGCGGGGGTTGAAGAACCTGCTGTTCCAGCAGGGAACTCAAATGCTCCTCGACAAGGGACAGAAGTGGCTGTGGGACCACGCCTACAAGGCCGCTTTCTATGCTTATACCCTTGCTAAGTTTTTCCGAAAGAAAAAGGAACTTCTCGACGACGTATATGTCGGAGGTATCCTTCACGATATGGGAAAAATTATCTTTTCGAGCGTCCATCCTCAACTTTTGGAAAAGATAACCTCCTTCTCAGTCTCGAGGGGAATTGACAGAGATCTCATGGAAGATCTTTCGGCAGGTTTAAATCACGCGGAAATCGGCGCTCTCATCGCCCAAAAATGGAATTTCCCCGAGGTACTCATCAACGCGATCAGGTGCCATCATGAACCCTTCAACGCCGCTGAGGAATACCTGGATGTGGTGCAGACTGTATACTTGGCAAATGCCTTCTGCGATTTGGAAACCGGCGCGATTGTATTCGAACAAATGGATAAGGCCACTCTCAAAGCTTTCCATATAACATCGGAGAGCCAAATAACGCAGATTCACGAACGCTTACAGAAGGCATTCTACGCTGACAAAGAACGAAACTAAAATTTATCTCCAGAGAACTTGACTATGAAATCGGTATATAGTATTTTCTATATATAGCTTAGGAGGAAATCCATGGCAGTAAAAATTTATACAACACCAACATGCAGTTATTGCACCGTAGCGAAAAACTATTTCAGAGAGAACGGAGTGAAATTCACCGAATACAACGTGGCCAGGGATGAGAGAAAGGCCGATGAGATGGTGAAAAAATCGGGCCAAATGGGCGTACCGGTACTCGATATCAACGGCCGAATTATTGTTGGGTTTAATAAGCCCGAAATAGAAAGAGCATTGCGAAAGTAAAAGCCAGAGTTCAGAATATTACGAATACAACCGCTGTTTGCTTTGGGCATACGGCGGTTTTTTGCTGAAGCGCCATGCAGAAAACAAACGTCCTCTACCGCAGGAGGAATCATGAAATACAGCTACATTACCGACGTCCAACTGGATACTTCAGACAGCAGGCTGCGTATACAAGTCCTGATAGTAGACGAGGACAACGACACACGAATGGCCGAACTGCCTCAGCGGGAAATGTCGACTCTTCTTCCCAAGACAATTCTGCTCGGTGATCAAAAGAGTATCTCTTGTGAACTGCTTTCGACTATACATTCTACTCTGGTGAGATTGATTACAGGCAGGGCGGTGCGCACGTGGGAATACCAAGAGCGGTTATACTGCGGTTTTCTATCCTGGAGAAATATCAGCTGTGAATGCGAGAATGCCACGCATATAGCATAATTGCGAAAGCAGCGGACACATTGAGCGACCCTTTTCGTCCAAAGGTTGGAATGGTTACTCTTCCACCGCTTGCCGCCGCCCGGGTTCGCGCCTCAGGGCTTGCCCCGAGTTCTTCGCTGCCGATTATCACCACTCCATCTGCTGGAAAAGGAAAGCTTTCTACCGGCTCTCCCCCCAATTCCAGGACAAAGACATGGGAAAACTCATCCAGAATTTCAAGCGGACCTGTTCTCCAATGTACAAGGTCGGTGCACCCCATTGAGGATCTTTTTGCGCGGGGATGATCAGGAGAAGGACAGGCTTCCGAAAGCAAAATTTCGGCCACATTGAAAGATTCGGCAGTTCTAAAAATCGCACCGACATTGTACGGTGAGCGGATATCCTCGAGGTAGACAGATATTGGCATGATTTTTTTTTCGTTTTGATCTGGAGCCTCGGACAGAATAGAAAAGGTTTCCGGCAAATCCCAGTCCGCCGGCTCCCCGCCCAGTGTTTTAAGTAATTGGTGCCGTACACCATTACATATCCTGAGAAGCCTCTGGTTCTCTATGGTGGTGTCAAACTCGTCAAGATAATCAGAGACAAGCCGGCGAGGAGTCGGTTTTAGATCGTCGCCGGAAAGCAGGAGCAGAAACAGATTCCTTATGTAGGAGGTATCCACCTGCGCACCGGCTTTCAATTCCACCTCAAAGCCTTGAAGCAAAACCGATATTTTCCTGAGAGCAGTACCGCGGGGAAGAGATGTCAGTTTACGAATAGAAATCACGGGGTTATAAGGCTGCTTCGAGCAGTCCAGCCAGCAATTCCGGTTCCTCACCGCACAGATCTGCGGCAATGGTCTTAATTCGCGGAAGATCCGGATTATCTAAGCCCAGGTCATGGAGCCGAAGAGGTACATCGGCTCTGCCGGTGAGGGCCCGTATCTCATCTTCAATCAGACCCACTGTATATTCAGTGTCTTCTGACTCATCAGTCTCTTCTATTCCGAGTAGCTCAATCAAAAAAGGCCGGAGGCTGCCATCCGCCGCTGCTCCTCTACGGGACGAGATTGCCGCAATGCCGGGAAGCAAGGCGGCTGTGGTCCACTGAGCCTCGATGTCATGAAGGCCAAGAACAGCCCTGCCGCAGGCAAAACCGGGGCCGGGGGGCGAAACTGAGCCTGCGCGCGAAGAAAGAAGGCCGAGAGACTGCACGATACCGGATTCTACTGGTGTTTCCGAACTCGGAATTTGACGAAGTATTTCGAGGGCGCCAGTAAGCGCCGAGTTGAGAAGGGGTCGGGAAATCGTATTAGGAGATTGAGATAAGCTTTCAAAGACCGAGACGAGAATACATACCAGATCATACACAAGCTGCTTTTCCGTCTGCAGCGAGGTTATCTCTGCGCTATGAAAAACAGCGTCCGCGTATACTCCTGTGGAAATTATGCATGCCCCGCGATCGCGGGAATCGGTAACCGCCGCCAAATCGGTGTAAATGAGAGGATTCCAGCACTGGGTGGGCACCGCAAGATAGGGGTACAGAGAGCCCGGCGGTACGACCGCCGACACCCGATTATCAAGAAAATCATCCATGGTGTAACCGGCACCGTCCATTCGTGCGAGCAGGGTCGCCGCTTTCGCCAGCCCTTGAATCGACGGATCGCCAAGACCAAGCGCCCATTGGGCTTTGCTCCGGAGCAGAAGCGAAGCAGCCTCTGCGGCGGCATCACTCTTCGAGAGCCTTCCAGCCGCATCGCACACGACGCCATCAATACCGGATTTCTGCATTTCCCTTTGGAGTAGATAAAGAGATCCATCCTCAAATTCCTCGGGCCCGGTTATTATGAGCGCCCGGTTGCCGAGACGCCGCTCAGCGCTGGTCTCGGAGAACATCGAATGCAGATCATTTCCCTGCACTGATCGGGATGGGGAATAAAAAAACATCTTACGGAAAGTATACCATATAGGGCAGGTCGAAAAACCCCCATTCGATGTATCTAGAGCAATTCCTTATGCATCTGACTGTATGTCAAAGAACCGGTATTCGGAGGAGCCTGATAGAAAAAAAAAGCGGAAGCATACATGCTTCCGCTAAGATTTTCTACCAAAGAGAGTCTTTCTTAGAGTTCGAAGAGATCCATTACCTTTTCCGCAACCATTTCGACAACTTTTTCATCGATGTAGTTAGGATCTTCGAGTTTCTTTTTTACTTCGTCAATTCTATCCTGACGAATTTCAGGCGAGAGTTTTACCTCTTCGGTGATTTTATACACCTCGCCCTTGGATTTAGCTTCCTCTGAAAAGCTAATGGAGTCTGTTTTATCCCGGTTCGAAGGTTTAGATACCTTTTCGGTCTTGTTGTACTTGGAAACGGGATTAATCGGCCCAAGTTTATCAATAGTCATTACAGAAACCTACCTCTCATTTTGAATATCGACAGAACTCATATAGATTTTAATCCTTTTTCTTCGCTCCGACAAGTAGACTGATTTCTCCGAGTATTTTTTCCCTTTCTTTAAGCATCTCAAATACCGTTTTGCAGTCACCGTCGATATATTCCTCGTACACTTTTGTCATTTCCCGGCCAATTAATACTGGCCTCTCAGGGCAGATATCGGCAAGATCATCCATTAGCTTGACGATTCTGAATGGTGATTCATAAAGAAGGAAGGGTTCTTTCCTGGAAACCAGCTCCTCGATTCGTTTTCGCCGTCGCCCCTTCTTTGGGCTCAGGAATCCTTCGAAGAAAAACCCCTTTCCACGCATACCGGCAACACTGAACAATGCGGCGGATGCCGATGGACCCGGTATAGGCAGCACGGCGAAACCCGCATTCCTGGCTTCATTCACCAGAAGGGATCCGGGATCGCTCAATGCCGGTGTGCCGGCGTCGCTCGCAAAGGCGACACTTTTGCCCTCGTTGAGCAGGCCGATAATCTTCGCCGCTGAGCGCCCCTCCGCGTTGGCGTTACAACTCATGAGGGGTTTTTTAATCTCGTGTGAATTCAGAAGCTTGAGCGTATGTCTGGTGTCTTCACACGCGATAACATCCACCTCCCGAAAAACCTCAAGTGCTCGGAGAGTGATGTCTTTGAGGTTCCCAATTGGTGTAGCGACAATAAACAAAGTACCCATGTGAGGCAGTAGTCTACCGCTTCTCTCCGCCCTTGCATACACGCCGATACCAAAGGTAGAGTCACCTGGTGAGTGAGTACCTCGTTTTATTACTACTGGTCATTCTTATCGGTATTTTTTCATTCATTCTCTTCCAAACACGAAAAGCCGCCGTGGGGCCGAAAAGAAGAACGAAAAAGGAAATCGCCGCCGAAAAAAATGAAAGAACCCGCCCTTGCCCGCTCTGCGGATCACCGCTGCGAAAGGGTGAAACCGTAAAAACAGTCGTTTACCCTGGTAAGTCTGACACTATAGCCGAAGTATTTGGATGCCGGTACTGCTTCGGCGATGCGGCAATTGCCGTAAGAAAATGTCCCGTTTGCAAAGACACTGTGCCGGAAGACGGCTATGTGGTAGGAAGGATGTTCCGTGAGGGAAAACACCTGCATGTAGTGGGATGCACCCGGTGCAGGAAGCATGCATAAAGCTACCACACCGGTTGTTGGTTTTTCGATTCGCCTATGTTAGATTTGCGGTCATGGAAAATATGAAACGATCGGTAACATGCGCGGATCTTACGGGAAAAGAAATCGGCCAAACGGTAACCCTCAATGGATGGGTTCACAGGAACAGAAACCACGGGGGCATTCACTTTATCGACCTGCGCGACAGATATGGTATTACCCAGATAGTGGTAGGCCCGGATGCGGGACAAGAGCTTACTGATGTCACCGCGGAACTGAAGTTCGAATACTGCGTGGCAGTCGAAGGAACAGTCAGAAAGAGACCAGACAACATGGTAAACAAAGATATGCCTACCGGCGACATCGAAGTTTCCGCTAGTGCCATCGAGGTTCTTTCCCGCTGCGATACCCTGCCGTTTATGATAGATGAACGATCCGACGCTCGGGAAGACCTCCGGCTGGAATACCGTTTTCTCGACCTGCGCTCAGCCTCGATGCAGAGAAAAATCAGGCTTCGCCACAATGTGGCTTTCGCGGTGCGTGAGTATCTCAACAGCCGCCAATTTCTTGAAATAGAAACACCCACATTGATCAGATCGACCCCCGAAGGGGCCAGAGATTTCCTTGTGCCGTCACGGCTTCATCCTGGAAAATTCTACGCTCTGCCCCAATCACCTCAGCTGTTTAAACAAATTCTGATGGTTTCGGGGTTCGACAAGTATTTTCAAATCGCCCGATGTTTTCGTGATGAAGATGCCCGTGGCGACCGGCAGCTCGAGCATACCCAAATCGACATCGAGATGAGTTTTGTTTCAAAGGACGATGTATTCGATGTTGTTGAAGGTATGATGAGTCATATTTTTTCTTCAGCAATCGACAAAAAGCTGGCAACTCCATTCGAGAGAATGTCTTACGACGACGCGATGAACAAATTCGGCAGCGATAAGCCGGATCTTCGGTTTGCCATGGAGTTTGTTAATTTCGAGCAGTTTGTTCCGGCTTCCGACTTCAATGTGTTCAAGGAAGTAATAAAATCCGGCGGCTCCGTCAGGGCCTTAGTTGCACCGGGATGTGCGGAATATTCAAGGAAAATGATAGAAGACCTTGAAGGTACCGCAAAAACATACGGCGCAAAAGGCCTCGCGTGGATGAAGATGACAGACGCGGGTCTTGAAGGCGGAGTATCCCGTTTTTTTGCCTCTCAGAGCGAAGGTATCGTGAAGACACTCTCCGCCAAACCTGGAGACCTGGTTCTCATTGTGGCAGACAAGTGGAAAACCTGCTGTACTTCCCTCGGCGCGGTAAGAAGCCGCCTTGGAAAAGATCTCGACCTGCTGACTGACGAATTCCGGTTCTGCTGGATAGTCGACTTTCCGCTATTCGATTGGAATGCTGATTCGGAGAAGTGGGAGCCCGCCCACCACATGTTTACCATGCCCCAGGAACAGTATCTCGACACTCTTGAGGACAATCCCGGAGAAGTTAAGGGTGATCTCTACGACCTGGTCTGTAACGGCCTCGAACTTGCATCAGGATCAATCAGAATTCATACAAGAAAACTCCAGCAGCGGGTTTTTTCTATTCTCGGAATATCACCGGATGAGGCGGAACAGCGTTTTGGATTTCTTCTTAAGGCCTTTCGATTTGGACCTCCTCCTCACGGCGGAATTGCCCCGGGTCTGGACAGGTTGATTATGATTTTGACAGGAGAAACATCAATAAAGGACGTAATTGCTTTCCCGAAGAATACGGTTGGTGTTTCACCGATGGATGAATCTCCTTCGGTGGTTGATTCCGAGCAGCTCGAGGAGCTATTTTTGCGGCTTGTCGAACCTGGAGCTCAATCTTGAAAGTGAGTTTTGCGGAACACTACAAATGTATTCTCAAAGCAACGGAACGGCGCGGAGCGGCTATGCTGAGAAATCAGATAATCGATCCGGATTCATCGAACTTCGGAGGGTTCATGAATCATAGCGAGGGCCTGGTTTACCCAAGTTCCGGGCCCGGGTCTCTACTCACCCTCATCCCTCTCTTTATCCATACGGATAGCTCATTTTTCGGGAGTGAAGAGCTGCGGCAGCGCATTCGCATGGTGTTCGATTTCGCTGAACGGGTTCAGCGGGAGGATGGCACTTTTGACCTGCTGACAACGAACTTCTATTCATCTCCGGACAACGGCTTCATCATGCACAACCTTGTTCGAACATGGAAAATCCTCGAAACCTACTCTGCAAGCCAGGTGAATTGCCCTGACTGCGCGTCGCTGAAAGACCGGCTGTATAAGCTCATCGAAAGAACCGCGGCGGGAATGATTCGAGGAGGTTTTCACACACCAAATCACCGCTGGGTCATCGCCGCGGGCCTGGCTTCCGCCCACGCTATTACGGGCAAAGAGCAATTGCTGACCGTCGCATACCAATATCTTGCCGAAGGTATCGATTGCGATGAAAACGGCGAGTATACCGAACGGTCAACAGGAATTTACAACGCGGTAAACGACAACGCGCTGATCATGCTCTCGGATGTACTTGGTGACAAAGAACTGCTCGATCCGGTTGTCAGGAACCTGGAAATGATGTTCACGTACATTGAGCCGGATTCGACGCTGTTCACCTGGAACTCGACGCGACAGGACAAAGGCGAGGGGGGAGTCGGCGCTAAATTCTATCTCACTCCTTATTATCATCTATACCTGATGATGCTTACCAGAAAAAGCGACCCGAGATACGCGTGGCTCGCAGGATCAATTTTCCAAAACCTTGGCCGGGACAATCCACCATCCACTCTGTGGCTCTATATGCTCGAACCGGAGCTTCAGACCCTTGAAATGGACGCGCAGCCCCCCGCATCGGCGTACGAGAAGTTTTATGAATCTTCAGGGGTAGTTCGTTTTCGAAAAGATAACCTGGCAATAACCCTTATGAGAGATTCCAGTAGCTTTCTTTTTATCAACACACCGGAGCTAAGCGGAAGGATGAAACTGTGCGCGTCCTTCTTCGGGAAATCCCAGTTCAAGCCTGAGAAGCTCGAGAAGACCGGCGAAGGATACCGCCTTACCTTCAAAACCAGCGGCGACTACCGGCTTCCCCTCGACCCGCCGCCGGAAAGCCCGATCTGGGAAGAGATGGATCACTCCCGCCGAGAGCATGTTCGAATTCTCGATCTAGAACTCACGGTAGATATCCTTCCCCGTAACGACGGAGTCGAAATCGAAGTGGAAACAGCCGGCTGCGACAGGGTACCGTTCAAGCTGGAGATGATTTTCGATAACGGCTGCCTGGTCACCGGCGAGTCTTTTGTTACCCAGGGCGGCCCGGGGCAGTCGATTACCGCAACGACAGGCGCTGTTAAGGTGAGAAAGGGCGGAACCGCTTTGGAGATCGGACCGGCGTTCGGCGTGCATAATTACACATCAGCGATGAGGGGGAGTGAACCTCGAAACCGAGAAGGATTCACCCTGTATTTCACCGACTTCACACCCGTACGCCGCAGAATAAAAATCAGAAAAACAGGATAGGCCGATGAATCCCGATGATATCAGTACCCACGCAGGCGACGACTACGACAAGCATCTGGGTGCTATATCTCCTCCGATCTATCAAAACTCGCTATTTACCAGAAAACGCGGTGGGAGCGGGTATTCCTATACAAGAGTCTCAAATCCGACTACCGAGGTCGCGGAGAAAATAATCGCCGGTCTCGAACATGGTGAAGAAGCCCGTTGTTTTGCCAGCGGAATGGCTGCTATTACATCCACGGTTCTTCATTTTGTAAAAACCGGAACCCACATCATAGCACCGGTGAACATATATATGCCGATGAGATACTTCCTCTCGGAGTATCTAACGCGTTTCGGGGTGGAAGTCACTTTTGTAGAGGGAGATGATCCTTCAGATTTCGAAAAGGCTCTCCGACCGAAGACCGGGCTGATCTATATGGAAAGCCCATCATCTAATATATTCAGACTCCAGGATCTTGCGGAAGTGGCCAAAATCGCACAGGCAAACAACATACCCACCATGGCGGATAACTCCTGGGCAACCCCGATTTTTCAAAATCCCCTTACTTTCGGTGTCGATGTCGTAGTTCACTCGGCAAGCAAGTATTTGGGGGGGCACAGCGATATCGTAGGCGGCGCCATAACCGGCGGATCGGAGCTGATAACCGATATCGCGAATAAGCAGCGGAGCGTGCTCGGGGCGGTAATGGATCCGCACCAGTCATGGCTCCTCGCCCGAAGCTTGCGAACTCTGCCGGTAAGAATGAGGCAGCACCAGGAAAATGGCCGCGCCGTGGCGGAATTTCTCGAAAACCACAAAAAAGTGGAGCAGGTTCTGTATCCCGGTCTTGAATCTCATCCTCAATATAAACTGGGCAGAAAACAAATGTCCGGGTACTCCAGCCTAATGAGTTTTGTTCCCGCGGGAACCGATGAGGAGATACGAGAATTTACGAGAAAGCTGCGTCATTTTGAAGAAGGCCCGAGCTGGGGCGGATACGAAAGCCTGCTCAACACTCCTGGAGTTGGAATCGATGCTGAGCGATCAAAAGATAACAGGACTCCGCGGGGACTCGTGCGGCTCTCAATCGGCCTTGAAAATTCAAATACCCTGCTCGAGGATCTTGATCAGGCGCTAACAGAAATTGGTAATTAAAGGCGCTGCGTAATCTGGGGTTATTGATGAATCACCCCTCAATATGTTAACGTTAATACTTCTACGACTAGTTAAGGAGTTGTGACATTAATGAAAATTGCAGAGTGGTCCGACGCTATAAAAGCATCTATTGGAAAAGTCATCTACGGTAAAGACGACGTAATCGAAAAATTACTCGTTGCTTTACTCTGTAAGGGCCATGTTCTGCTCGAAGACGTGCCCGGTGTAGGTAAAACGATTCTCGCGAGAGCCTTTTCCACTTCTCTCGGCGGGCAGATGCAGCGCATTCAGTGCACCCCGGACCTTTTGCCGGCGGGTGGACTCGGGGTATCTATCTACCATCAGAAAACCGG
>JABGPX010000308.1 GCA_018644745.1 Spirochaetales bacterium | reverse complement strand
GGCTCTGAGCCAATGAGATAATCCGCGAGAGAGACAGCGGAACCAGTCTCCGCGAAACCGACTACCGCATCCATGGCAGCCAAAACTGCAAGAAGACAGGACCGGGATGATTTCTCCGCAACCTCTCCGCCTACCGTTTTCATGTTCCGAAGCGTCCTCGAAGCGGTGTATTCGGCCGCTTTTGCTATCGCTGGAGGCAGACCCGGGAAATCGCAGAGATCTTGAAAGCAAACACCGCTGCCGATTACCCATTCCTTTTCATTTTCTGTAATGCCGCCAAGGCCAAGATTTTCAAGGGAGATCAATATCTCGGGCGAATACCGAACACCTCTGCCCCTATGGGTTCCTCCGCCGATGTACTCCGCGTTCCCGCCGGAAGCCGCTGCAAGTGCATCCTCGAGAGTATCTGGTTTTATATAATCCATTATGTAATTCCTCCGTTTAGGCGTGATCGATCAATCCGGCGGCGATACGATTTGCATCTGCCTTCAGCTTTTCTTCATCAATTCCGGTTAGTTTACCCTGATCAACCACGATCCTGCCGTTGCAGATTGTGTAGTCCGAAGCGTGATTAAAACCGCAGAATATCAGAGAGGCAAAAGGATCTGACCTGCTTCCGCTGTACTCGAGCTTATCCATATCAAAGATCGCGAGGTCCGCGGCATAACCCGGCTCAACCCGGCCCACCTGAGAGAATCCAAGGACTTGAGCTCCGTTATCAGTTGCCATTTTTAGCACCTCGTCGGCGTTCAACCCGCCGGAACCATACCTGACCCGCTGCAGCAGAAGGGCCTGCCTCATCTCTCCCAGGTAGTCTGAGGTGTCGTTTGATGCCGATCCATCGACAGCAAGAGAGACCGTGATGCCTCGATCGATCATCTCTCTTACCCGGCAGATACCGGAACCGAGCCTCATGTTCGAAGATGGACAGTGAGCTATCTGAGTTCCTGTTTTCTCAAGGATGTCGAGTTCTGAATCGGTAAAATGAATGCCGTGGGCGTAGAACACATCATCGCCGATGAACTCACACCGTTCCATAAGCTCGAGCGGGCGAATGCCGAATTTCTTCATGCAGTAGGCGTCTTCATCAGCTGTTTCCGCAAGATGGGTATGCAGACGCACACCCCGTTTTCTCGCCAATCGAGCAGACTGCTTCATGAGTTCTTCGGTTACCGAAAACGGACTGCACGGTGCGAGAACGACTTTTCTCATCGCCATCGGAGCGGGATCATGGAATTGATCGATCACACGCTCGCAATCCGCGAGAATTATGTCTTCGTCCTGGACCACGCTGTCCGGCGGCAAACCTCCGTCTTTTTTGCTCAAAGACATCGATCCGCGGGTCGGCGAAAATCTCATGCCGATCTCTTCGGCCGCGCGAAACTGATGGCTCGCGAAGTCCCCGGACGTTCCTTCGGGGTAAAGATATAGATGGTCGGTACTGCAGGTGCAGCCGGTTTTGAGTAGTTCGGCCATGGCGAGAAGCGACGAAACATATACGGCTTCATCATCCACATATTTCCATACTTCATAGAGATACCGGAGCCAGGGAAAAAGCTCGGCGTTCTGCACATCCGGCAGATTCCGGGTGAGAGTCTGAAAAAAGTGATGATGTGTGTTTACGAATCCCGGCACCACAACATGGCTCGAGCAATCTACGACTCGGGTCGCTTCATCCGCCTGCTGGTACGGCGCAATCCGGACAATAACGGCGTCCTCAATGAGGATGTCCTGATTTCGCAATGACGGGGTTCCTGCTGATGGTTTTATGCAGCAGCAGTTCTTCAATAATATTCGATTCATTGCCTTTCCCCCGCAAGCTCATGAAGCATGAAATGTTTGAATAAATTCTCCGCAGTCTTTGCGCGATATTCGGCGGTCGAGCGCTGATCGTCGATCGGTCGGACCGCGCCTCGAAACTCATCTAAAAGTGACGGCAGGATACGGTTTATTTCGACCGGGTAGAGCCCGTTGCAGGATTCCTCGATCGAATGCAGGCGCACGATGGTAGCGAACACCGAGCCCAAGGTAAGGGTCAGTCTCGATATTCTTCCGTCCCGTTTATCGGCGAAACCGGCAAACGATATCTTGGTTAAGGCGTTGGCCTTTCGGGTGCCTACTTTGCGAAAGTACCAGATATCAGGATTCCATCGGGGTACTCTGATCCCTGTTAATACTTCATCGGCATTCAGAATAGTAGAGCCGGGACCGCTGATGAAATCAGCAATTGCCACACTACGGCTGGATTCAACTGACGCCAATTCCAGCATCGCATCAAAAGCATACAGGAAAGGCAGGGTGTCCGCAGCCGGCGACGCGTTGCAGATATTCCCGCCTAGGGTAGCGGCGTTTCTCAGCGCTGGAGCGGCAATCTCGCGAAGGATCCTTTTTAATGCCGGGTGTACGGCAGGATGATCGAGCAGCTCCGACATGCTTGCGGCCGCTCCTATCAGCAGATCTGTATCGCTTGTTTCTATGCCCTTTAATTGCTCGCAGAGATCGAGAAAAACCACCGGTCTCTCGAATGCGGGAAGAATGCCGGCGCCTCTTCTCAAGCGAACCATCAAATCGGTGCCGCCGGCAAAAGGTATCGCACCGGTCTCTGCGCGAATACTGAGGAGTTCAGACAGGCTGGCAGGCCGATATGTTTCTACCATAGGTCTTTGCCTTTGTTCGCCGCCGTATTGATGGCCTTTACGATGAGGTCGTAACCTGTGCATCTGCAGAGATTCCCGGAAATACCTTCTCGAATCTGCGCCTCATCCGGTCTGTTGTTCTCTGCTAGAAGCGCCTCTCCTGCCATAACCATACCCGGGATGCAGAATCCGCACTGCACCGCGCCTTCTTCAGCGAAAGCGTCGATGAGCACCTTTCCCCGGTCGCTCCGTTCCAATCCCGCCATGGTTTTGATATCCCCGTTATCCGCCTTTCCCACCGGGACGATGCAGGAATTGATCAACACACCATTCATGAAAACGGAACACGCGCCGCATTCCCCCTCGCCGCAGCCCTCCTTTACGGAGGTATCGCCGAGCTGCTCCCGTAGTACGTCAATGAGACGGGTGAGAGGGTGGGCTTCAACTTTTACGGCTTTTCCATTCAAACGAAAACTAATCATCCGACCAGCTCCATCAACGCTTCCGGTGTGAGCGGAAGATCGTAGATTTTTACCCCAAGGGCCTGTTCCACCGCGGATGCGAGAGCGGGTCCGGCACCATCGAATACAAGCTCACCGGCTCCTTTCGCGCCGAAGGGTCCGAAGGGATACGGATTCTCGACAAAATCGGTTCTTACCGCGGGGTAATCC
>JABGPX010000883.1 GCA_018644745.1 Spirochaetales bacterium | reverse complement strand
AGAGAGTCTGTGTTTCCCTGGAATAGCGCATCACTAGAGGCGTATAGTATATGGCCATTTCGACAATACTTATTAGAATGATAGTTCCGTTGATCCACCGCTTTCCCGGAGGCCGGGTCACCTCATGAACCGCCATTGGGAGAGTTGTCTGCATGAGTACTGTGAACGGTATGTTCAGGGATAAGAGAGCAAAGATACCAGGGGTAATCTCTTCTGAGATATTAATTCCAAGGTAGAACATCACAAGATCCTGCAGCCAGATAATCGTCAAACAGCCAAAGGCGATGAGATAGAGGATTAATCCAGTGTTTTTGAACCGTGATGCCAAAGCGGACATTACGGTCAGGGCGCCTATACCCGGTAGAATACAGAGAACAAGATATAAGGGCAGAAGATGCTGCATAGTACTCCCGGTGTTTACCTGTGCTGCCTGTTGATAATTGTTATTAAGTATACCACCGACATCAAATGGTAGGAAGAGTGCTCTGCGGTGGAAACCATACTGTCGCAGAACAATGTGTGGGTTTTTCGATGCGTTCCTCATTGAATCCGATCGCATCTGGTTCTATACTATACCCAATGGAAGCAGACAAAATATCGCAATCGATAGAAGCAATGTCCGAAGTTCTCAAGATGGCCGCTGAACAATCCACGGATCTTGTCGACAAACTCATCATGATGAATGCCGAGAATACCGTCGACGCCCTCGATGATGAGATGATCGGGCAGGTGATAAATCTCCTTATTTGAACTGCTGTCTCACCCAACCTATCCATAAAATTACGATTTCGCGAGCGTGATGCCGCACAAGGAGATTACATGCTGCCATCAGTTGATTTTTGCGGTTTGCAGATTACCCGTCTTACGATGGGAGCCAATCCCTTTGGCGGTTTCAGTCATCAGAATACTGCTCGAGATGAAGAGATGCGTGAATATTACTCGCCCGAACGAATAATCGAGACGTGGGAACTGGCGCGCAAGGCCGGAATCAACACCATGATAACAAACAACGAAACTCCCCACGTGCTGGAAGCCGTAACCCGGCATCTTCAATCTGAGAATCCGCTGCAGTGGATTGCCCAGGTAACCAACCGATCAGCAGACACCATGGAGAAGGCAATTGACGTCGCCATCGAAACCGGCTGCTCGGCCCTATATTTCCATGGCGCCCTTGTCGATAAAGCGTACTTCGAAAAAGATGAAAACACGATGCGTCGATGGACGGAGCATGCGCGATCGAGAGGCGTACCTGTAGGCGTGGCCGGTCACGCACCTGAAGCACACCTGTGGGTCGACAGCCTCGATATAGTAGATTTCCATGCGGTGTGCTGCTTCAACTGTGGAAGTCTACACGACGGAAAAGGCAGCAAGTTCAAACTCAGAGATATAACCGCGGCAATGGAATGTATAAGATCCATTCAAAAACCCTGCATCGCATACAAGATTATGGGCGCGGGGAGAATCGAGGCCCGTATGGCTTTTGAGTACGCCTTTGAATCGATCAAACCCGGAGACGTAGTAAATGTGGGCATGCATCGCGGCGACAAGGACAACATGGTCGACGAAAACACCGGGTTCGTCAGAGATATTCTCGAAGCGTAGTAAATCGATGCCGCCATTTGAAAACCTCAGATCAGGATACCAGAACTGGGAATCGATTCATTCTGAACTCAGCTGGATAGGAGCACTTCGGTTTCATACATGCTGACCTTCACCTGGGAAAAGTAGCGTTCGAGAACCTGTGAAATCCCTAATCAATTATTACACACGGTCGGCTGCGTCTTTGCCCCCTTCTCTACACAACAGTAATAATCACGTTTCCCTTTTTGTCCCCTGATTCGACATACCTATGCGCTTCGACAACTTGCTTTAGCGGATAACACCGATCTATTACCGATTTAAGCTTTCCCTTTTCAATGAGGTCTTTGAGAAAAACAAGATTTTCAGTCTTTTGGGACTCACTATTTGATAGAGCAGTTATTCGGTAAGTCTTACAATCTTTCCATTTGCTAATCCCACCCAGATAGAGTTGGATTGAATATTATCAAAAAATATATTCGTTGCTATTCTTCCGGGCAAATCAAATCGTTTTACCTCAGATAATTCTCCAAAAGTATATTTAATTATAACCAAACTTCTGAAATCGAAAGATGGGATTAGAAACTCTGGACCAGGAGTGCTATCGAAGTTCGAAACTAAGGCCATGTTTAGGTTATCTGATCCAATCTGATGAGTTGATACGTTGCCCGTAGAAGCTTCTTTGACCAAGTGGTTGCCATTCCAAAAGTACAATTCAAGAATGCCATTGATATGAGGAGTTCTTACAATTGCAATATATTGTTTTGAATTGCTGGAAAATGGAGCAGCAGCAATTACATGAAGCCAGCGAAATCCTCGCCCAATTGAATCAGAATTCCCAAGAAATTCTCCCTCCTGGGAATAAATTTCTATCCTTGAACCCTCGAGATGATTGCTCGAAGTTAAGATTATCTCTACACCTGGATTTTCCGGTATTACATCTGCTATTAGCGGCCGCAATGTTTCGAACACCCGATTGGATGGAACTTCGAAATTACTGATTTGGCTGCTGTTGTCATATACTTCAAATCCTGTAGCTTCAACATTGTCACCTAGTATTCCATGACTGTAACGGTCGCTATTTCCTGTAAGCACAACAAATGTCTCATCATTTATCCATGAAATATCCGAACCCAATGCCCTATTTTTAATGGCATAATCTATATCCTTCTTATCACTACGGAACAATCTATCATTTTCTATTACTATGCCGCTTTCGTTTAAGATACTATCGTTATCGTAAATAACGATGTTGTTAGGTAAAAAGGAGCCGGATATTTCTCTATAAAGATTCCCATCATCAGGCGTAGAAGGATCAATTGAGAATATAAGAGTTGAGGAAAATAAGAGAAGAATAATTTTCGTAACGGTTTTGCTCATTATCATCCTTAAGAATAAGGGTATTAACAAACCGATTCAAACTAATTCGTATTGCTAATTCGGAGCGCCCATGCAATATCGAACCTTCGGCTCGACAGAACGAGAAGTTTCCACCCTTGGATTTGGCACATACGGCAGCCTGTCCGCTAAGGGAACATGGACGCGGTGGGCTGGTCCAATTACCGGCCTAAATGCTGAAGCCTGCGTAGAGTGAGGCGAGTGCGAATCAAAGTGCCCTAAGAATATTCCCATCATCAACCAACTCAAAGAAACCGTTTTAACGCTTAGCGGCTGACAAAAGGTACACACTCAATCTAACGCAGGTATTATATACTTCTTAAGAATCTTGAAG
>JABGPX010000879.1 GCA_018644745.1 Spirochaetales bacterium | reverse complement strand
CGTCTAGCGGATAGAGATCCATGTACTCCTGCGGGGCTTTGAAAGGCGGGTGAGGAAGGACAAAACCGACGGTTAATGCCCATGGATGTGTCACGCATTCCGGCCGGCTCAGGTACTCCAGAGCCTTTTCGGTGGAATACACGTCGCTTTCCAGCGTCCCATTCCAACCGGCACCGCATCCGATTTGTTTCAACTGCTGGTCCCGAAAGATCATCTCACTTTCCCAGTCCGGCGGTTTGGGATGATTGAGTCCGTTCATATCGATACTCAGCTGCTCTTCGAATCCGTGCAAACGGTCGTGGCCGCGAAAGTGCATCTTGCCGGAAAGCGCGGTCCGATATCCCTCTTGTCTAAGATGATGAGCCCATGTCGGTTCGTCTTCCGCGAGGGGAACACCGTTGTCCCATACGCCGATATGCTGTATCTCCTTACCGGTCATAAAGGCCATACGTGACGGAACGCAGACCGGACAGGGCGAGTAGGCGTTATCGAAAACTATTCCCTGGTCGGCGAGTCTGTTCAGGTGAGGTGTTTTGACCATTTGGTGACCGTACGGTTCGCAATACTGGGGAGCATGCTGATCGGCCATCAATACCAGGATATTTGGTTTGTCTTTCACTTTAGGGATTTATACATGAGAAGGCACGCTTCGCCTCGCGGGAGCGGACCGACGTCGTTACTCTGAGGATCAATGCCTATCATTTCACAGAATTCCTTGGGTGATACCGGCGCTCCGCCCCGGCCGGCAGCGACTTTTCGTGCCGTTGCCATCGGTTTGTATGCGTCGCCGTTCTCCAATTCTGCCTTTAGCGCGGTATACGCAGCCGCCCAATTTTTCGCTGTTCCCTCGTCGAGAGCTTCCTCGGCCGACGCATTGTAACCGGGAAAGAATCCTTTTACGGCGAAATACTGCAGCGCCGGAATCCAATCACTATCTTCGCCGAGATCCACGTCGTTGAAGAATGAGAGCATCACCTTAGCGTCGGCAAGCT
This sequence comes from Spirochaetales bacterium, assembly GCA_018644745.1. Next base: position 2,332 of record JABGPX010000879.1, on the reverse strand, counting down.
GCATCACCAGTTCTTCCGAATCGATGTCTGCCGCATTCACTCCCTTCTTTTTTGCTAGCGCCGCCGCGAATCCGGCGGCTTCACCGATATTCATCCAGGTAGGCTCGAGCCGAATTCCGCTCCATCCCACATGGCTGGACGACACGCAGAGCGGGACCAGCAGATTGTCGATATCTTTCGGAAGAATCGCCCGGTAAGGCACCTGGCCGGGAAAGGTTTCCTGGTGAAGCATGATTTTACCTTCATGAAGAGTTCCAGGCAGCTTTTGGAATGTGCATGCATGAACATCGATGTACCATTCGGTAACAGCAATCGCGTCGGCGTGCACGGGCGCCCGTTGTATCTCTTCATTGTAGCTGGCGTCGTGCTCGGTAAAGACATATCTGCCTTCAAGCCTGCGGGATTCGCGGACATATATCTCGTGCGGACGATGACCATTCTCGACAAACTCGTCTTTCGGCAATCCCCATTGCTGTGCGGCAGCCCTCTTTTCTTCAGGTTCAGACTCGTCGTTCCCGGCGAAATAAAGGCAGCCGAGGAACGCATTCCAATGCTCATCCATAACCTTCTTTCTGTCTTCCCATGTGCCGTCGACGTACGGATTCTGCCCGTCCACGAGCTGCGGACGGTTTACTCTGTGCTTTTCGTTCGGCGCGCCGTAATCCATTACCCCGGGAATTTCGAGCGTTTTGATATATTCCCGATTGTAGTTTTCCGGCTTGTTCACCGGCAGACGGTTTTCTTCGACATTTGTAAGCATGGTTCGCCAGTTGAAGGCCTGCACCCTGTGGTCGGCTTCACCTGAGCCTTTAAACTCAATAATTTCCTGGTATCCCGGGAACTCACGAAGATTAAGTTTTGCATGCTCCGCTCCGAGAAAGGCAAGACGGTCACTCGGGGGCTCTTTCGATGGGCGCACGTATATTTTTCCGGCGTGAGGTTCGTTGAACTCTGATATGGCCTCCCGCCCGAACCGGTATCCTGCACCGCAGACCGCCATGAGATCGCCCTCGTAGCTGCAGTCCGCCCACGAGTCGGCTGTAACGCTTACCCTTTCCCCTTCAGGTTTCGGGAGCCCGTCGGTCCCCATTTCAGCAAAGGTGACGCTGCGCACGGCTCTACCATCTCTCACCGCTTCCGCGGGATAGTGTCGAAGCAGAATGTCGATTGCTGATTCCGCAGATACCATTTTTTCAACCTGTGCCTGGGCAACTTTGGGTTCATAATTGCCGTTAGAATGGCCGCCGGGTCCCGGCAGGCAAGTCTTGTACTGGTCCGAATCTTCCCCGTAGGTATCTCTGTAGAATGCAAACATGGCCTCCCGCAGTTCATCGTAAATAGGCGATCTTTTGCCTTCATACTGCGTATCCCAGACACAGAGGCCGTTAGAAATCATGCCCCCCAAGATCGGAGTGTGGTTAACGATAAGTACCGATAATCCTTCGCGGGCCGCGCGTACCGCACAGGCTATACCCGCCGGAGACCCGTTATATACGACAAGGTCGTAGTGACTGATGCTCATTGAGTGCTCCTTTTAAGTTCCCCGAAGTTCATCGAAGGCCGGCTCCACGGCGCTGCGTGAAGCACCGAGCTGTTCGACCACAATGCCCGGATCCAGTTCCCGGGGCGTCGTTTCGTGTCGAATACTCAGTGCGGCACTGACTCCCGCGGCTTCGCCGGTAGCCATGCAGGTCTGCTGTATACGGAGGGATGACTCGGCGAAGTGGTCGGCTGAGATACAGCGGCCCGCCATCATCAGGTTGTCGATACCAGATGCCACCAAGGCGCCGTATCGTATGTCGAAATATCCGCCTTCCATTATCATCCTGTTCCGCTCTTCTCTCGGAAATCCGGTGATCGTGAACGCATCGGCACAATCTTCGGCGCCCGGCTTCCTCTCGTAGGAATCAGCGGGCCAGACGTCGATGTGGAAAGAACAACGGGCTATACCGTCGGTATAACGTTTTAGTCGGACCGCATCTTCGGTAGTTACGGTCTCCGCGCCGCGGATCCTTCGGGATGATCTCACACCGAGATGGGCGGAGGTATCCAACAGGTATGCCTCCTCGAATCCAGGGGCATAACGGCAGCAGAAATCGGCGGCCTGACGGGCCTGTTCACGGCCCTCTCTCTCCGCCCTGGTGAGATCGAAGGGATCCAGCGGATCGACCCGTAGAACTCTACTCAACACCGACATCATCTCGTTCCGCCGCCCGGGAAGCTGCCAATGCTTGCCGCGAAGATAGTTCAGCAGTCGTTTCTGTTCCTTCAAAACCGGAGCCGAATACTCACCCCTTTCGACCGCCTCCCTGAGATCTTCGGTCAGTTTCCG
>JABGPX010000626.1 GCA_018644745.1 Spirochaetales bacterium | reverse complement strand
ATTCCCGCGGTCGCGGATACTAAAATAAGGGTCCGCAAATTCTCCTGTTTGACATAATGCCCGCTGAGCATTCTGCCTGCTATCATTCCGGCGGCGAAGAACGCGGTGCCGAATCCGCCTGCTCTCGGTAGAGTCTGGAAATGGATCTGAAGATAACTCGCGCTCCAGAAAGTAAAGGTCGCTTCCGCACCCGCGCCTGTAAACATCGCCGCCGCGAAAGCTCGAAAACGCTTTGTTTTTAGTATCTCTTTGGTAAGCCGCCATGTTTCGGCCGTGCCGGTTTGTCTGGTATTTGCCGCCTCGTTTTGCGATGTAGCCGCCGGCTTTTTCTCACGAAACGCGTAGAGGAGAAGAGCCGATAGAAGACCGAGTACACTGCTTCCGGCCATCAGGTATCTCCAGGAAACGCCTCGAGTTAATAGCATTCCCGAGATCAGCACGGATGAGAGAACTCCGATTGACCAAAAAGCATTTACGATATTCAGGTATTTGCCGGAATCTTCCGGGTGTGTGTCCTGCACAAGAGGATTTACCAGTCCTTCGACAATACCTCCCCCCAAACCAACGAATACCATCGCGCTGAGAACTACAATATATGCAGGTGCAAGGGCGTACGCCCCCATGCCGACAGCGAGCAGCAAGGAGCCAACAATGAGAATTCTCGATTTACCCCATCTTGCCGCCGCGAAACCGCTGAGTAGGAGCACAACCACCACCAGTACTGTACGTACAGCCTCGATTCCCCCGCCGCCGGCCATAGAGAAAGAGAGTTCCTCCATGAGTTTGATTAGACAGATTGGCGTAATTGCCACGCTGGATGAATAGGCAATAAAGGCCACAGAGGCTGCGTAATCATTTTTGCGGAAACCGGAATTCTTCACGTGGCCATCATACGGATCCTCACCGGCTTAAGTCAATGAAGCTCCTGCAAAGGAGGGCTTCCCGCGGCGGCGTTTCCCGCGGCGGCGTTTCCCGCGGCGCTTGGTATGAAACTGCTACTTATAGTAATATCAGCACGGAGGCATCAATGGCTGTTGGCGAGTTGCGTATCGGCGTTATAGGTATAGGGGCCATTGGTCCATCCCATATCTACTCTATTAATCAAGCTCACGGCTGCGTTCTTTCCGCGGTTTGCGATGTCCGTGAAGTTGCTGCTTCGGCGGCGGCTGAAGAACATGGTGTCGTCTTTTATACCGATGTGAAAGAGATGGTGGAATCAGGTGAAGTTGATGCTGTAACAGTTTCGACACCCAGTGGATATCATCTTGATGCGGTGCTCGAGGGGCTCCGACACGACGTGCATGTTTTGGTTGAGAAGCCCCTTGAGATTGATACCGCACGCATTGATGAGATTATCCGGGCCGAAGAAAAGAGTGCTGGCATTGTTGCGGGGGTGTACCAGACCCGATTTCGTCCTCTGGTTCAGAAGATCAAGTCGTTTGTCGATGCCGGTTCGGTCGGCGAAATTTTTTCGGGAAGCGCTTATATAAAAAGATACCGGACTCAAGAATATTATGATTCAGGAAACTGGAGGGGAACCTGGGAGGTCGACGGCGGAGGATGTCTGATGAACCAGGGGATACACCTGATCGACCTGTACCTTTGGCTGATGGGCCCCCCAAAGCGGCTCATTGCTCAAACGAGCTCGATGGGGCGGAAACTGGAGGTAGAAACCCTCGCGTCTGCTCTCGTGAGTTTTAGGAGCGGCGCTATGGGTGTTGTGGAAGGAACCACATTGGCATACCCTGAGTGGGAGCCTTACGTAGAGATAGTCGGTTCCCGTGGAACTATAGCTTTTTCTGCCGGCCGAATCATGAGGCTGGAACTCATGAACCCCACGGATCAGGAAATCGCGGCGCAAGCCGAGCTGTTGGCTTTGACCGAGCAGCATGACAGGATGAGTGCGGTGAAAAACGCCGCTGTTCCCGGTCTTGCGGTGCCATCCGTGGACATGGGACATACACCCGTTATTCAGGACTTTGCTGATGCGATTCGAACCGGCGGAAAGCCTCTGGTTGATTCCCGGGAGGCACGAAGGGCGGTGGAGTTCATCACGTCTATATATGAATCATCAAGATTAGATGGAAAACCCGTCGATTTTTAGCGGTATTGCAGCCGTTTGATCCGGGTCATAACCAGACCCGGCGCATCCATTCCAAAGCATGCAGCGCGGCGGTCTCACCATCCGGGTCAGGCAGAACCTCGGCAGATACAGCTCCAGAATATTCGATCTCTTTGAGAGCACTACCGACATCCTCGAAATCAATCTCCCCTGAGCCGGGATACTTTCGGTCGCTGTCTGAGATATGTATGTGTCCGATCCGACCTTTACACAAACGAAATGTCTCGGCGATGTCTCCATCCTCGATAAACATATGATGAGTATCCATTAGCAGCAGGATGCTCTCGAGGCCCGGTCGAGAGATAAATCGAAGTGATTCGACGGTGGTGTTGAGAAGATTGGTCATATAGGCGGCTATCGGTTCAAGGCTGAGTGATACTTCTTTTTCCCGAGCATATGCCGCGAGAGGGATGAGAGTGTCATGCAGACGGTTTAGATACGCCTCTCTGGTCTCATCACCGTCGGCGGTTCCGCGGCACAACCCTACAAAAACTGTGGCACCGAAATTGGCGGCGAGATCGATGTGCTCCTCAAATCTAGTGGCTGTCCGAAGCCGCAGCTCCGTGTCAGGCGAGGTGAGATTCAGACCGTTGAGGGAGTATTCGAGGCCGGTACCAATAGCAGAAATCTCAACCCCGGCGTTCACAGCCGAGCGGGTGACAGCCCCGACATCGATATCATTTGGATTTCTGACATGGAGCTCAACAGAATTAAATCCCAATTCAGCGGCACGTCGAATGGCGGTCTCGAGCCCCCCTTGAATCAGTACCGGTGCTGTGTTTCCCAAAATCTCTTCTGATACTGTGAGTCCAAATCGAACGATTTTGCTCATCTGGGAATCGGAAAACCTTTGAGTTTCTGCCAGCCCGTCGCGTCAAAATTGCTCAGGGTCATGGTGGTTCCGCCAAAGGTGCCGAACTCCTCGCCCTTGAGGCCGTCTTCCCGGTATGCCAGATCGAATTCCGGCAGAGTTTTGAGTACCTTCTCTACGGCCTCCGGATCTACCGGATTATCTATTGCAATTTCCCTTTTAATGCTGCCCTGCGCGTCGGCTTCTATAACCATATCCTGGATTTTAGGGTGGATCGTCATTTCGGTGGTACTTCCGGCGATTTCTGATACATGCCTAGCGCAGCGGAACGCCGCCGGCATTACCAGTTGCCGATATCCTCTCTTCTTGAAGATCCCGCAGCATTTCTTTG
>JABGPX010000878.1 GCA_018644745.1 Spirochaetales bacterium | reverse complement strand
CGGATGGATCGAGCTGTATCGCTGCTTCATGATCCGAAACGAACTGTCAAGGAAGTCGGATACTACCGCGGCTATCGAAACTGCTCGTATTTCATCCGGACGTTCAAGAGCTTGCCTGTTTCTATTTGGTTGGCATAATAGGTTTCATATCCCAAGCTTCAAGCGATTTGAGAACGGCATCACGGCCTATAGCTTTTATAGAAACCCCAGTGCTGTTTTCCAGCGCAGGATATACCCTTCCTGCCATAAATAATTTTTCATTTGCAAAAATTTCTACCACACTCTTATCAATAAAAATTCTCAACTTTAAATTTTCGTAAGGACCAAAGTCTTGTCCCGAGTCTTCTATAGAACTCAAAAGCAACTTTGCTTTTTCCGGCGGTCGAAGCCATACATCTGAAGAGGTAGTAGAATCTGTAACATCTAACACTAATTGACCATCCGTAGGTCGCCAGATCGAGGAGACTGGGAACGTGTAAAGCGCCCTATTGTAGAAAGTAATCGTTGTTTTCTCTTCAGCATTGGGTGAGCGGAGTACGCTAATTTGTATGGCGCGTGCATCAGCTTGATCTATTTCAAAATTGAGCTCCATCGATTTTCCCTGAATAGATTCGAAAACCAGCTCTTCATTTGCCTTCATTTCTGTTTCGCCAACATGTCGATGGTTGGTTCTTAACGATTCTATCGCTTTTACCGGTTGAATATTCAGTGTTTTATCATTATTTAATGCATAATGGTGCGGAATAGACATGATTTGATTCCAATTCACTGCAGGAATACCACTGTTAATGTTGAAAATATTGATCAATTCGCCTTGATTATTTGGGTCAGGATAGGCTGATGGCGCATGAACTCCTCCCGGCATCCCTTTTCCATGATTGAATCTTCCAAGCATGTATGGCTTGAAATTTTTACGACTTTTATCATAATCTCCGAGATAGTATTGTCCTCCGTTTTCATGACTAAAAAACAGATACATATGTTTGTCTCCAATAGGCCAGAAAGAAGGACAAGAGGTGTTATCTCTCATCATACTGTACAAGAGGGGATTTGGAGTTTTGCGGATGAGAGATAAAGAATACTTTTCGTTTGAAGGCAATTCAAGAATATCGCCATGGGATTTCCAATCTACAAGATTCTTTGATTCTAGTAAGCGGAAATCTCCTAATAGAGCATAATAAGAATTACGGTCTTTCCAAATACATGCATCTCCTCGAGGACTGTTTATTGGCTTTCCGGTCACCTTTTTCCAATTTAACAACAAGGGATCGCTTGACTTTGCTAACATTTGACCCGCGTCAACTCCCGGGTAGAAAGCATAAACTGTGTCACCTTCAACTAATGTCCCTCCCGAATAACACAATTTTTCCGGTCCCGGATAAATGGCATACGGTAAATCACGCCAGTGAATTAAATCATCGCTAATAGCATGTCCCCAGTGTGCTCTTCTGTTCATAATGTCAGACTTTATGGGCTTCGGGAATTCGTCAGGCGGAAATGCTTGATAGAACATGTGCCATTTCCCTTTAAAATAACAAAGACCATTTGGGTCATTGAGCATACTTTCAGGACTCACAAAATGATAGATTGGACGATAGCGATCGCCTGCCTGTTTTAGACGTGATTCTGCAAACCGCTTCATAAGCGGGCTATTTTTTAACTCTTTTTCCTGCGTCTTCAAATCAATTGAAAAGACCTCATGTGGCGTAACAGAGAGGTGCGGAATTCCCTGAGTATTCGTGTCAGAAGATTTCTGGCTCATCCCGTCGGAGCGCAACCTGGTTCGCCAATGATAGACCTGACCTTTGCCGATCCCTAGATCCCTTTCAATTTCCGGACCACTCTTGATGCCCTGTTCAAGAAGGCGTACTGCCTCGATCTTGAACTCCTTGCTGTACTTTCGTCTTATCTCTCCCATATGTAGTCCTTCCCCCATGAGGCGTCCGCGGCCGGATTGGATTTCTCTTATTGCACTTTAAATGAGAATGAGCCTATTCAATAGGGACGATTTCCTCCTTGCTATCGCGCCATGCCGATTGCTCACCCCGAGCACAAAGTAAATGAGTGGGCCTCGGGGAGGAATTCCTAGCCGAAAAAGGTGTTTCGCCCGGGATTGTGATTCGCCGGGCGAAAACGCGTCAGGTGGCGTACGATTTCCGACGTTAGTCGGAGCTGCTCGCCCATATGGCCCGGGTCGTCATGCAGATTGCTCCTTTCATCAGGGTCATTCTGCACGTCGTAGAGTTCAGACCTATCGTTGTCGTACAGCGTGAGTTTGAATCGATTGTCCCTCACCATGTGGGCATGCTCAATCATCGAATGGACATATGTTCTTCCGGATCCCGTGTCAGACTCCAGCAGATCACCTCCCGCTAGTCCGTGCGGGGGCTCCGGCGCCGGCACGCCCGCGAGAGAACAGAGAGTGGGATAGACGTCAACGAGTTCGACAAGATCCTTTCTCAGGACCCCGCGGCTTTTTTCTGCGCCTTCCGTTTTCGAAGGGATCCGCAGAATCAGGGGAACCCGCAGCGAGCCTTCGTAGGTGTTGTAGAACTTACCCAGCATCCCGTGCTCGCCTATCTGATCGCCGTGATCCGACGTGAACACGATGACGGTATCCTCGAGCAGCCCGCGGTCCTCAAGAGCCTCGACTATACCGCCGACACAATCATCGACCAGCGTAGACATGCCCATTACCGCGGCGGTTATTTTCTTATGCGTTTCCTCGTTCAATTGAGACCATCGTTTTCTCGGAATGCCTTGAATCTCCGGCTTCGTCGTTGTCTCTTCCTCGAAAACCGGCGGCAGGGAAATATCGCGCCAGTCATACATCTCGAGATACTTTTTGGGCGGATACAGAGGGGGATGGGGTGAATAGATACCGATATAGGCAAGAAATTTATCCGGGCCGGTTTCGAGGTAATCGGTGAACTGCCGTACCGCAGCAAAGTCACAGAACTCTTCCACGGGTCCTTCAAACACGCCCACAGCGTCGGAATCCGTTACATTGTATCCGTGGTTTTTCGAACCCATGCTCGTTGCGACGTCATAGGTTATCGAACGGAAACCGGGATTCATGTGATGGGTCTTGCCGAAAGCCACGGCGTCGTACCCGTGTTCGCTGAAATGATGACCCATGGTTTTTTCCGAGTCGGATAGCAGGCAGGAGTGATTGTAGAGCCCAAGCTGCTGGGGATATTTGCCGGTAAACACCGAACCGCGGGATGGACAGCATGTCGGTGTCTGGCAGAAGGCGTTACTGAACGTAATACTTTCAGCTCTTAGCCGGTCGATATTTGGTGCGTCTACATCATGGCGGAATTTG
>JABGPX010000877.1 GCA_018644745.1 Spirochaetales bacterium | reverse complement strand
ACTCGAAGAAGCGGTTCAGGTAAGGAACAAAAAATCGCTGCACCGCTATATTGCGCTTCTTACCGAAGGCATAGTCCGCAAAGAGGAACTAGTGATGGCAGAGAGCAGAATTTTAGGAGAAATTGGAAGCGTCCGTTCGGATGTCCAATCTATTACTGAATCGATGAGAGAAGGTTTTAGGCGGATGGACGAAAGATTTATGGCGACGGATAGGCGCTTTGAGGACATGAATAACCGCTTTAATGATATTAATATCCGTTTCGAAGATATCAATAAAAGATTTGATGATGTTAACAAACGATTCGAAGACGGGAACAGCCGGTTTGATGATATGAACAAGAGGTTTTCATCACAGACCGCGCTCATGGCAATTGGTTTCACATTGTTATCTGTACTTATGTCGCTCTATAGATTCCTAGGATAAGCGAATCACCTTCCCCGGATTGAATATACCGAGAGGATCCATCGCTTTTTTTATGGCTCTCATCATATCAATGTTTGCTTCTCCGAGATTCTCCGCGATATAATCGAGCTTAAGCAGACCGACACCATGCTCTCCAGAGATAACACCGCCCCGCTGAATAGCATCCTGGTAAATATCCTTTCGCACCTTTTCGTATGCTTCACGCCAATTCGGAATCTCATCTCCAAACTCACCGTTCTCGAGATACCTGTTCATCACCTGAGTGTGAACATTGCCGTCGGCGGCATGCCCGTAAGTCGGCAGCGGCAGTCTATATTTCCGCTCGACTTCGTGTACGAATTCCACATGATCGGCAATTTCAGACCGGGGAACGCAGATATCGAGGAGTTCCGCTGTTCCTGGCCGCAACGCCTCATAGAGCATGCTGCGAATCTCCAAGATATCGGCCTGGCGATCTTTTTGATCGGCTATGAGAACGTCAAGTGCGCCTTGCTCATCCATTACCTCCGCGAGCTGTTCTGCCTGAGCCATCACGAAGTCCTCATTAACCCCGTCCAGAATAATCATCAAAGAAGCTGTGCCGTCGTGAGTAGGCCACTGTTTGTTCAGCAGTTTCTCGGAGCAGGCGATGGTCGAGTGCTCAAGAAATTCAACCGCGAACGGGATGATACCCAATTTTGATATCGAGGGTACCGTCCGAATGGCTTTGGATACCGACTCAAATGGAACAACCAATGTCTGAATCGAACCGGGCTTTGGAAGCAAATTCAGAGTAACCCTGGTAATTATACCAAGGGTGCCCTCGGATCCGATCATCAATTCCATCATATTATAACCGGTGCTGGTTTTTATATATCTGCCGCCGAACTCGGCAATCCTGCCGTCTGCAAGAATAACCTGGAGACCCAGCACGAAGCGGCGCACGGTACCGTATTTTACCGCTCTTGCTCCGCCGGCGTTTGTGGCTGCCACACCGCCGATCATCGCACTTTCGTCCCCCGGGTGGGGCGGAAAGAAAAGCCCGATATTCTCAACTTCCCGGTATAGGCTTTCAAGTGTCACCCCGGCCTGCACGGTAATGGTGTGATCCGCCGCATCGGCATGAATGACTTTATTAAGCCGCTCCATCGAAAGCACTATCCCGCCATCCGCGGGTACGCACCCGGCGGACAACCCGGTTCCTCCTCCCCTTGCCGTAATTGGAATCCCCGTAGCATGGCACAATTTCACAATCCCGGCGGCTTCTTTTTCCGAGGCCGGCTTCAGCACCGCCGCGGGAAGCCGTGCGAACTCATCAGTCGCCGTTTCATCGCGACTATATGATTCTATGTCGCTTTCTGAAGTAAAAACGCCCTGGTCTCCAACAACATCGCGGGCTGAGTTCAGCCATTCTTTGTCAATTTGCATCGCACTGCCCTCTCGTTGATTTTCAGCAATGAACTACGATAACTATCTGATTCATTGGCAAAGGAGTCAATATCTACATCATGATACAGAGTAATTCTCAATATGCACAATTCCTCGTTAAGTCCGGTAGCCCAAAAGGACCGTTTAGGACTACACTATCACCGTTATGTCTCAATCAGCAGAAATTCTATTAAGTCTCGATGAGCCTTTCGCATCGGGATATTATGAGCTGCCAGAAGCCCCGCCTGCGGTTAGATGGTCAAGAGCGGTGCGGCGGGAACTCGAGCACCGAACCCTTCCGGATTATAACGGCGGATGGCTGTATCCCGCAGGTCCATCGATTCTTCGAGCGGAATCAAGGATTTCACGATTTCTCAGACCCAACCTGGTCACAACCTGGATGTACAATTCTGACGCGCTTACCGCAAAGAAGGCCACGGCAAGTCCGGAAGAATATGCTGTTCTCGAAAAAGCCGAGATGGATTTCAGGCAGTTACAGGATGATTTGCGTCCGTTCTCAGGGGAACATGCCGTCGGCGGCGCAGGATATATCCACTGCGTTCCGAATTACCAGCGGGTTTTACAGGAAGGCTTCTCCGTATACCAAAACCGCATTGCGGCAGAGCAGCGGCACGCGGAAGCTTCAGGCGACTTAGATAAAGCGGGCTTCGAGGCCGGGTTGGCGGATGTCCTTGAAGGAGTGAAATCCTGGCACAAAAACATCATGGCAAAACTCGAAAAGCCTTTTACCGAGAATGAGATATCTGAGCGCAGACGGTTTGCCCTTGCCAAGGTGTACAATCGAATTCCTTGGGAACCAGCCACGAATTTCGCCGAAGCAATGGCTTTCTATAATTTCGTATTCTATCTGGACTATTGCGACAACCCCGGACGTATCGACCAGGTGCTTAACCCATACTATGAAGATGATCTCGCGAAGGGGCTGATCGATAGGGAAACAGCGCGCTTATATTTTGATGAATTCACAGACCTATGCTGCCTTAATGACAGCTGGAGCGCCGCACTCGGCGGAACCGCTGCGGATGGGTCCTACGCATACAACGACCTTACGATAATCTGTCTGGAAGCAGTAAGGAGCCGCCACCGGCCAAACTATCAGCTGAGGATTCATCCGGACATGCCCGGCGAAATATGGGACGCCGCATTGGACTCGCTTGAAAGCGGCTGCGGTCAGCCTGCCCTCTACAATGAACAAGGCTATTATTCCTCGCTGGCAATAGCGGAACCGACGATTACCGCGGAGGACATGTCGTGGTGGAACGGCGGCGGCTGCACGGAAACCATGATACAGGGATTGTCAAATGTGGGCTCCCTGGACTCAGGGCTAAACTTGCTGCTTGTGCTGGAGAGGACTCTGCGCCAACACCTGCCAGGCGTCGAAAGTTTTGAACAATTAGTAACCGCATTTACCAACAATGCTGTAACGACGGTAGATGAAATAGTGCACGACCTAAACCGCTTGTTTGCCGCACGAGGG
>JABGPX010000875.1 GCA_018644745.1 Spirochaetales bacterium | reverse complement strand
AGGACCGCCTAATGATTTTCACCCCATGGAGTTATGTCTACGGATCGGCGATTCCTCTCTCTTTAGAACTCGGCCCCGGTATAATTGGAACAATCTACGACGGAATTCAGCGCCCGCTGGAAAAACTCTTCGCGATATCCGGAAACTATATCGAGCGAGGCCTTCGCGTTCCGCCGCTTGATCGGGAGAAACAGTGGCATTTTATTCCACGCATAAGAGAAAGTGATTTTGTTTCCGAGGGTGAAATAATCGGAACAGTCCAGGAAACGGAAGGGGTGGAACATCGTATCCTTGTTCCTCCGGGGAAGAAAGGAAAGGTTTCGTTTGTCGCCGGAGAAATTGACTGTACACTGGAAACTTGTGTGGCGGAACTGGCCGATGGACCGGATACCCACAAACTCACGCTTTTCCATAAATGGCCCATCAGGATTCCTCGACCGTCCGCCGAGCGTTTACCTCTCGAGATACCGTTGGTAACCGGCCAGCGGGTTATCGACACGTTATTCCCCATTCCGAAAGGTGGAACGGTGGCAATTCCGGGCGGATTCGGTACCGGGAAAACGATGACACAGCACGCGGTCGCCAAGTGGTGCGACGCGGATATCATCGTATATATCGGCTGCGGGGAACGGGGAAATGAGATGACCGATGTTCTCACTGATTTCCCCGAACTCATAGATCCGAGGACAGGGCGAAGTCTTATGGAGAGGACGATACTCATCGCCAATACATCCAATATGCCGGTTTCCGCCCGCGAAGCAAGCGTTTACACCGGTGTTACCCTGGCGGAATACTACCGGGACCAAGGTTATGATGTGGCGGTAATGGCTGATTCCACCTCCCGCTGGGCTGAAGCGCTTCGCGAATTATCCGGTAGAATGGAAGAAATGCCTGCCGAAGAAGGATTCCCCGCGTACCTCCCCACCCGTATTGCAGGCTTCTATGAGCGAGCGGGAGCCATGACGACTCTCGGCGGAAGCCGGGGATCCGTGTCCATCATAGGCGCGGTCTCACCGCCAGGCGGCGATTTCTCTGAACCAGTCACTCAACATACAAAGCGCTTTGTGCGTTGTTTCTGGGCCCTCGATAGGCAGCTTGCCAACGCCCGGCACTATCCAGCGATCTCCTGGATCGACAGCTACAGCGAATATCTGGATGAGATCGCGGGCTGGTGGGAGGAAAAAACCGGCGGGGAGTGGTCATCCGGACGCCGTGAAATCATGGACCTCCTTCAGAAGGAAGTGCGGCTCCAGCAGGTGGTCAAGCTCGTCGGGCCCGACGCACTGCCGGACAGCCAGCGGTTTATAATCGAAGTATGTTCACTTTTCAAGAATGCCTTTCTCCAGCAGAATGCCTTTGATGACACGGACCGATTCAGCTCGATTGAGAAGCAGCAGAAAATGCTCGAGCTTATACTGGTATACTGGCGGAGGGGCTCGGAAGCAATCCGACGGGGAGTTACCATCGTAAAGCTGCGCCGGATCCGGGCTCTTCGTGATATTGTCCGAGTTAAGTCAACAATCGAAAACGAAGATGCTGAACAGATAGATCGACTAACAGCTAAACTTGAGCGATCTATTGATCAACTGGAGTCAATCTATGTTTGATCAGCAGAAACTGCTTGCCGGAAGGGAATATATAGGTGTCCAAAGCATAGAAGGACCTCTGATAGTCGTGAAAAACACCCATGCCGTCGGCTATCGAGAACTGGTGGAGTGCGTGGATAACGAGGGCAGGCTCAGGCTCGGGATGGTCCTGGATACCTCGGATACAGCTGTAGTAGTTCAGATTTTTGAAGGTACCTCCGGACTCACCATGCCAAGCACGCGTACGCGGTATAAAGGCAAGCCGCTTCAGCTCCCTGTATCCGAGAAGATGCTCGGACGGACATTCGATGGCCTAGGAAAACCGATTGACGGGGGTCCTCCGCCTGTCGGCGAAGCGGAATTAGATGTGAACGGCAAGCCGCTGAACCCAACCGCGAGGCAGTACCCGCGGGACTTCATTCAGACAGGAATTTCGGCTATCGACGGCATGAACACATTAATACGTGGGCAGAAGCTGCCGATTTTTTCGGGCAACGGCCTTCCCCACTATGAGCTGGCGGCGCAGATAACCAGGCAGGCAAAAATACATGGCGGAGAAACGGATTTCGCAGTAGTGTTTGCCGCGATGGGCGTAAAACACGATGTTGCCCGATTCTTCCAGTCTTCCTTTGAAACAAGTGGTGTGCTGGATAGGGTAGCTCTGTTTCTCTCTCTCGCCGATGATCCATCAATAGAGCGGATTATCACTCCCCGAACCGCGCTTACTCTCGCAGAGCATCTTGCCTTTGCAAAAGACATGCATGTCCTGGTAATAATGGCGGATATGTCAAATTATTGTGAATCACTGAGAGAAATTTCCACTATACGCGGGGAAATACCTTCCCGGAAAGGATATCCCGGATATCTCTACTCAGACCTGGCAGAATTATATGAGCGCTCCGGGATGCTCAAAGGGCACACCGGATCGATAACCCAGCTTCCCGTGCTTACCATGCCGAATGATGATATTTCCCATCCCATTCCAGATCTCACAGGTTACATAACCGAGGGCCAGATTGTATTTGAACGCGAGATGAACAGTCGCGGTATCTATCCTCCGATAGCCGGGCTGCCCTCCCTCTCGAGGCTTATGAAAGATGGAATTGGAGACGGCATGACCCGTGCGGATCATCCGGGTCTTGCGAGTCAGCTTTTCGCGGCATACAGTTATGTTAAAGATGTCCGCAATCTGGCTTCGGTAATCGGCGAAGAGGAGCTTACTCCGCTGGACAGCCAATACATAGATTTTGGCGAGTTTTTTGAAAGGAACTTCATATCACAGCTCAGAGATGAAGACCGATCAATTGAAGAAACTCTGGATCTCGGCTGGCAAGCTCTTAGCAAACTTCCCGAAGATGAACTACATCGAGTGAGCGAAGAGGAACTCGAGGAGCACTATGGCAGGGCGTAACCTGGCTCCCACCAGAACCAACCTCATAAATCTCAGTCATGAACTCCAGTTCGCCGAGCTCGGCCGGGAGCTTCTTGATCAAAAGAGAAACATACTCGTTGTAGAGCTGCTGAATTTGGTAGATCAGGCGGTGGACGCGGAACAGCACATGGAAGATGCTCTAAACCAAGCCTATCATGATCTCGAGGAAGCAGTGCTGAGGATGGGACGTCTCGGAGTGGAATCGGTATCCTCTTCAATAAATGCGGATGCGGAATTGAGCATCACTCAACGCCGGGTAATGGGTGTACGGCTTCCGGTTGTAGACACCCGGATTACAGGCCATGCACCGTATT
>JABGPX010000873.1 GCA_018644745.1 Spirochaetales bacterium | reverse complement strand
TGTTTGAGCCGATACTGGACCGGTTCGGCAAAACCGATCCCATCGAAATCGAAAAAACTATCGAACGGATTCGGTGGCACTGGCTCGATGAAGCGGTGGGCCATCGGATGTTTACCAGAGATGCCGTGATTTCATACGCCATAAAGCTTCAGTCTGTAGAAAGGTGGCTCAAGTTGTTACCCGTTGAGGGCAAAAGGATGCTGGACGTCCTGATACAACAGGCAAGAAAGAAATCCAGTACGATTAGCAACGAGAACTCGGAGGTGTAGACTGTATGGTAACCGGCAAAGTAACAGGCATTATCGCCAATCTGATATCCGTCGAAGTCTCAGACCCTGTCAGCCAGAATGAAATCGCGTACATAATCCTGGGTGATGAACGGTTGATGGCGGAAGTCATCAAGATCTATGGAAATACAGCAAGTCTCCAGTGCTTCGAGAGCACCAGGGGCGTAAGCACCGGACTTGATGTGGAGTTTTCCGGCAGTATGCTGGAAATCGAGCTGGGACCCGGACTCCTTTCGCGCAACTATGACGGGCTGCAGAACGATCTCGACAAGAAGGAAGGATTGTTCCTCAAACGCGGAGAGTACAATACCCCTCTGGACGAAGATACACAGTATGAATATACCGCGCTCGTAAAAACCGGAGACACGGTCAGTGCCGGCGACTGGCTCGGATCCGTTACTGAAAATTGGATCGATCACAAAATCATGGTTCCCTTCAAATTGCAGGGGAAGTACCAGGTCGAATCCATCGTGCCGGCGGGCGAGTACAGGATAACAGAAGAGATTGCGGTGTTGAAAAACTCCGACGGCGATACGGTCCCGGTAACCATGACTCAGAAATGGCCGATCAAGATCCCGATTAGGGTATACAAAGAAAAACCGAGACCATTCCGTCTGATGGAAACCGGATACAGAATAATCGATACCTTCAATCCGCTGGCTGAGGGCGGTACGGGATTTGTGCCCGGGCCTTTCGGCTCGGGGAAGACAGTGGTACAACACACCATTTCCAAAAATGCATCGGCGGATCTCATCGTTATTGCCGCCTGTGGTGAACGTGCCAACGAGGTGGTGGAGATTTTTACCGAATTCCCGGAGCTGGACGACCCGCGGACAGGCCGGAAACTCATAGAACGCACCACCATCATCTGTAACACGTCAAATATGCCAGTGGCAGCCAGAGAGGCATCGGTCTATACAGCCATGACTATCTGCGAGTACTACAGGCAGATGGGGTTGAGCGTTCTGCTTCTTGCCGATTCCACCTCTCGCTGGGCTCAGGCACTCAGGGAAATGTCAAACAGACTGGAGGAGTTGCCCGGTCCTGATGCATTCCCGATGGATCTTTCGGCGATAATCGCCAACTTCTATGCACGGGCAGGTGTGGTTTACCTGAACAACGGCGAAACTGGTGCAGTTACGTTCATAGGAACGGTTTCTCCCGCCGGCGGCAATCTGAAGGAGCCGGTAACTGAATCCACCAAAAAAGCCGCTCAGTGTTTCTATGCGCTGTCTCAGAGGCGCGCGGATTCCAAGCGATATCCGGCGATCGATCCGCTCGAGAGCTACTCGAAATACTTAGAAAGCCCGGAGATGCAGGCGTTCCTGAAAAATCGCTCCGGCGAAAACTGGGTAGATGACGTTCTCGCCATGAAGAACCGACTACTCCGCGGCAAGGAAGCGAGGGATCAGATCAATATTCTAGGTGATGACGGAGTGCCCGTGGAATATCACATCGAGTTCTGGAAGGCAGAAGTCATCGATTTCGGTCTGATCCAACAGGACGCTTTTGACAGTATCGACCGGTACGCCTCGGTGGAAAGACAGGAATACGGGCTGAAGCTGATCAAATCCATCTGTGACCGCCAGTACAGTTTCAGCAATTTCGATGAAGTCGCCCCGTTTTTTAAACGTGTAATAGATTATATAAAGCAGATGAATTTTTGCGTGTTTCAATCGGATGAATTCGAGGATAACAAGAAGAACCTGCTGGCAGTAGTAGAAGGCGATGAGGTAAGCTGATGCAAGCTCAAGCGTTTCAGAAGATCTATACGAAGATTACCAGGATTACCAGAGCAACATGTACACTCCGTGCGACCGGAATAGGATACGAGGAAATGGCCTACGTCGATGACAGGCTTGCACAGGTAGTGAAGATACAGGGTGAAGAGGTTACTCTCCAGGTATTCCGGGGAACCGAAGGCATCGCTACCGACGCGAAAGTGGTGTTTCTCGGAAAGCCGCCTACGTTGAAGGTTTCGGATGATCTCGCTGGAAGGTTTTTCAATGCCTACGGAATTCCCATTGACGGGGGGCCTGATGTCGAAGGTGAGGAACGGGAAATAGGCGGCCCGTCCGTGAACCCTGTGAGAAGAAAGCAGCCGTCGCAACTCATTGCTACCGGTATTGCAGGAATCGACTTGAACAACACCCTTGTTACCGGACAGAAGATCCCGTTCTTTGCAGATCCCGATCAACCGTACAATGAAGTGATGGCCAATGTCGCGTTAAGGGCAGAGGCCGACAAGATAATCCTGGGCGGAATGGGCCTGTCAAACGATGATTACCTCTATTTCCGTTATCTGTTTGAGAATGCGGGAGCACTCGATAAGATTATCAGCTTCATTAACACAACTGAAAATCCACCGGTGGAACGGTTGCTTGTACCTGAGATGGCGTTAACCGCGGCTGAGTATTTCGCCGTGGACAAAAACGAGAAGGTACTTGTGCTTCTCACGGACATGACGCTCTACGCCGACGCCCTGGCAATCGTATCCAATAAAATGGACCAGATCCCGTCAAAGGACTCAATGCCGGGATCTCTATACTCCGATCTAGCTCGCTTGTACGAAAAGGCAGTTCAATTTCCTGAAGGCGGTTCGATCACAATAATTGCGGTAACAACCCTGTCCGGTGGCGATATAACCCACGCAATTCCGGATAATACGGGTTACATCACCGAAGGCCAGTTGTTTCTACGGACCGACTCTGATATCGGCAAAGTCATTGTAGATCCGTTCCGTTCCCTTTCGAGGCTCAAACAGCTGGTAATCGGCAAAAAAACTCGCGAGGACCACCCGCAAGTCATGAATGCTGCGGTCAGATTGTTCTCTGATGCCGCGGATGCCAAGACCAAGCGTGACAATGGATTCGATCTTACCGATTACGATACCAGAGCCATGAGTTTTGCCCGTCAGTATTCGGACAAACTTCTGGCTATTGATGTCGATCTAACTACCGATGAGATGCTGGATACCACCTGGCAGCTACTTCAAGGGAATTTCAGCAAAGAGGAAGTTGCGATCAAACGCGCGATCATGGATAC
>JABGPX010000869.1 GCA_018644745.1 Spirochaetales bacterium | reverse complement strand
ATCGCCGGCGGCCGCTCCATCATTCATTATGAAAGCCAAATCGGTCTCACTCCAATATTGGTCGCTGACAAAGACTAAATCTGGTGATGAGCAGGAAAACAAAACTCCGCAAAGAAGAAAAAGAAAAGAGCATGCTCTGCAGTCGGCTTTTGTGCGCACCGAAGATATCATCTATTTATTTACGGCCGGAAAAGAAAAATACACACCCGCCCAATAAGAAAATCCCACCAGCTAGAAGCCCGGCGGCAACAGCATGGCTCTGTATGAAGAGAAGCGGAATTGCCGCGGCTGTAGCGGCACCGGCGAAGGGTACCAATACCAGGATATAGCGGATAATCATGTACATTCTTCTTGCAAAAATGAAAGCGCCAACTGTGAGATAAATAATACCAATACGCGAAATAGGCAAAAGGAAAAGTAGATACGCAGTCAACCCATTTGCGTTAAGCAGTATGTCTCCCACCGCAAGAAATATATAGAAGGAAGTAAAGTAGGCCAATGTCCACGCAGTTTCCCCCGCCGGGTTATGGGTATGAGGAACTTTATAGAAAATCAGGTATGAAATAACGCTCCATGCCGCAAAATAGAGCTCATATGTGAGAAGATAGAAAAGGTAAATTCCTTTTGAGGTAAAGTTTATCTCTACGGCAGGGCTAATCAGAAGATAAACTACATATGAGGCGACAAAAATCAGCAGGCCCCTGGCCACAGACTTTCCAGGTATCAGCGCGTCGGTACGCGGGGAAAGCACAAAGTACGCCATTGCGAAACCTATTGGTGCTGCACAAGCGAGGAATACTATCATTGGCGGAAGCTTATCATCCCGAATCAGGTGAAGCAATAGAGCAATGCTCCTTTTGATCGATATGCGACGCAGCTTCATAGAGACGGCTGCGATAGATTCGTATCAATGGATCAAAAGGAGAATTCCTGTAAGCAATACCCGCCTCATTTACCTCCTTTTCCCCTTTGACTATTTTGTTGATGGGTGTTATTGTATCGCAACTCAATTTCGTTACAGGTAGCATTAAAGGAGATGTATTGGCTTCATCAGATTTAAGGATTAATGAACAGATCAGAGTCCGAGAGGTTCGCCTGATCGACAGCGAAGGAAATCAAGCGGGATTAATTGCGATCGAAAAAGCACTTGAAATGGCAAAAGAAGCAGGCATCGATCTCGTAGAAATCGCGCCGGCAGCCAAACCTCCGGTGTGCAAGATTCTTGATTATGGGAAATTTAAATTCGAGCAGGAAAAGCGGCTGAAAGAGTCTAGGAAAAAGCAAAAACAGCTGCGATTGAAAGAGATTAGAATGCAGCCGAAGATCGAAAAACACGATCTTGCATTCAAGTCCAAGCATGTTCAGGAATTTCTCGATGAAGGAAATAAAGTAAAGGTAACAATTCGGTTTAGAGGTCGCGAATTGGCGCATACGGAACTGGGACGAGTAGTCCTGGACAGGGTGCTGGACAATCTCGACGAAGGATCTTTCAGTGTAGATCGAACCCCGCAAATGGAAGGTCGCTTTATGTCGATGATACTCGCACCAAAAGCAAAAAAGTAGCCGGTTCGACCGCACGAGATAACACAGGAGACACAGAAAATGCCTAAGATTAAAACAAAAAAAGCAGCGTCAAAGCGCTTTAGCTATACCGCAAATGGCAAAGTCAAGTACAAAAAAATGGGAATGCGGAAGAAGCTTTCGAAAAAAAGCAACCGCCGTAAAAGAGTATTAAATAATGCGGGAATGCTGAGTCCCGCGGAAAACAAGAAAATTCAGCACATGATGCCGAACTCGTAAGCGCGAAGCAATTTGATTTCTTATCGTATGTACACGGCAGCATTGCATCAACTAAGGAGAAATAACTATGCCCAGAGCAGTAGACGGAACAAGAAGAAAAGATAGGCGCCAGAAAATACTAAAAGAAGCAAAAGGCTTCCGCGGTAGAAGGAGTAAGCTCTTTCGAACTGCAAAAGACGCGGTTTACAAAGCAGGCACTTATGCGTATCGGGACAGACGGAGAAAGAAAAGGGATTTTCGAAGACTCTGGATTACCCGAATTTCCGCGGCATGCCGGGCGGAGAATATGACTTACAGCAGATTTATCAACGGTCTCAGCAAGGCTGAAATTCAGATCAACAGAAAAGCTCTTTCCAATCTCGCGATTGAAGATCCTGACGCGTTCAAGGAACTCGTTGCGAAAGCCCGTTCGGCGGTAGAAGCTTAAAGTTATGATTACTATCGAGCAAATTCAAAAACTTGATAGAAAAGTACTTGCGGCAGTCAACCGAATTGATGCTTTGCAGGAAGATAATACCTCCCTGCGGCAGAAGCTTGATGAATATCAAAAACGCATAGAAGAGCTCGAGATTATGATCGAGCAGTTTAAAAAAGACCAATCAGAAATTGAGAGCGGAATAATCCGTGCCTTGGAACAACTCGACCATCTTGAAGATTCGATTGAAGACTCTGGTGACGAGACGGTAGATTCTGCGTCTGCCACCGCGTCTGCCACCGCGTCTGCCACCGCGCCTTCCGCCGAATCTGAACAAACGCAGGACGGCCCCGAAGACAGCGAGTTGGATATTTTCTAGCGCGGAGTAATGCATGGGCAAAGGTATCCCTATACATGTTCTGGGGACACATTTCACTATACAGACAGATGAAAGTCCGGAATATGTAGAGCGCCTGGTGGAATATGTAACAAAAAAAATAGAAAGCCTCGGAACGTCTGTAGCAACGAAAGACGGTGTCCGGCTTTCCGTTCTTGCCGCAATTCTTATCGCCGATGAGCTATTCAAAGAACGTAGTAATTCGACAAAAGTCTCACCTGCAGATGGCGGGGAACTCGAAAACATAACCGAAAATATGATCGCGCGAATAGACGCCGCATTGGAGAATTAGTTGGGAGATAGTGTTTCATAGAAATGGCATTAATTACCAGTCAGCAATTGGCGAATTATTATGAGCTTTATCTCGATATTGATGTAACCTTCAACAAAGAGGTTATCCAGGCAATCGGCCTCCGCTCAAAAGAAATATCTCTCAGATGTCTCGGAACCCAGTCGCCATGTATCATATATTCTAGCTCAATGTCGCGTGCGAAAATCGTAACCAATGTTACACCGGATCTCAATCAAAAAATACGTGATGCAAACAATCTTGTTTCGCTTCGATTCAGCTTCAACATGCCGGATAAATCCGATCCGCTGCCTTTTTTTGTATCAGTTGACTTTTTTGTTTACCTGGAACAAGGACCTGCCGGAGACCAGCTGCATTGTAAGAAAAATTTGTGATTGGTTAAGTAATGTTTCGCGGCTGCCAGAATGAAATGCAAC
>JABGPX010000781.1 GCA_018644745.1 Spirochaetales bacterium | reverse complement strand
TTTATTTTGCCAGAGGCAGTGCTATTCATGCAGCCACTCATGACACCGCTGTTAAAGAAGCGATGGCCCTGTCGCTCAAGTACTGGGGTGGCTATATCATTGACGCAGGTGTCTATTGTCCGCAGATCTCCGATGCTGATAAGACAGAAAAGGACATGAGCTGGGGCCTCTGCCAACTGCCCGATGGCGTTTATACGCCCTGGCCGGAAGCTCCGATGTGGTCGCCCTTCATTCTTCGTTTTGATCGCGATTTGAAGGCAACAGCGTAAGGGAAATTATTAAACGACAACAGCATGGTTACTATCGGTGACATACTTCGTCGGAAAAGAGGAGAGTTAAAATGAATTTGAAGGATAAAACTACCAACAAAAAAATCGTGCTTATTGGCGGTGGAAGTTATAATTGGACACCGACGCTGGCGCTTGATCTCTTCTGCACACCCGGTCTGCAAAATAGCGAGCTGGTGTTGGTCGATATTGATCAAGAAGCAGGGGAACTTATGCTTCGCTACACGCAGGGGCTCGCTGAGCACGCTATTTCCGGCTGGCAGGTTAGGTTCTCGTCGCTGGATGATGCTCTTGTTCACGCCGACATCGTATGTGTTTCGATCAGCACAGGCGATCTTGTTGCTATGGAAAAGGATGTCAACACGGCAGAAAAGTATGGCGTTTATCAGACTGTGGGAGATACTACGGGTCCGGCCGGCATAAGCAGAACCCTTCGCAATGTTCCGATCTTCATCGATATCGCCAGAAAAATGGAAAAGTATTGCCCAAACGCATGGATGATACATGTAACCAATCCCCTGAATCAGTTGACCAGAGCGGTCAACCGGTACTCGTCGATACCATGTATCGGTCTGTGTCACAATTATGCGGGAACAGTGAGCCTGCTCGCAGAGTATTTCGGCGTTGCGGAAACGGACATAAACGCTGTGAGTGTCGGCGTGAATCACGGAAGCTGGCTAACCCGGTTATGGGTTGCCGGCCGACCGGTACAATCAAATGAATTAACGTTGGAAAAATACCTGACCTATCTGGAGAACAAGAAGGATCCCCTTATAACCCATACTATCGATGACACGATCAAGCAGATGCAGGATACCGAATGGGAGCATCTTGGCGCTTATCTCTCGTTTGAATTATACGAAAAACTCGGAGTTTTCCCCGTTGGAGATGCCTGTCATTTGACGGAAAACCTCACCTGGTACAACTCCTCTCTGGAATTGCTGCAAAAACACAAGATAAGAAAGAAGGGTGTCTTGCCCCATAGGGAACAATACAGGAAAGGACGCAAACAGGATGTTATCGATACACTCGAAGGTAAGAAGGCCTGGCCGAAGGCGAAAAAGTCCAGAGAGCAGTTATCCGGGGTGGCCGAGGCCCTTCTGACTGGAGGAACCTACCGCGGAGTTTTCACCATGCCTAACGAGGGGCAGATAATAAACCTACCCCGGGGAATCAGCGTCGAGACACAGTGCGTGGCATCCTATGGCACTGTTCAACCTGAGTTCTCCGGGGAAGTTCCCGTGGTGCTGCGGGGAATAATCCAGAGCGTTGTCGATGAAATGGAGCTTTCGGTGGAAGCCGCTCAAGAAGGAAGCCGTAAGAAACTGATTCAAGCTTTGTACGTTTCCCCTGAATTGCAGAACAAAGATTGTGTTGCGGCATTGGCCGATGAAATAATCGAGATTAACATTGAGTGGCTGGATTTGACGTGATGAGCGCATATTCAATCGGAATAATCGGCACCGGTGCGATCATTTCGAGCCACGTGGAAGCGTTGCGCTCGGTGCCGGGATATAAGGTTATCGCAGCGTGCGATATTGTCAGGAAAAATGCTGAGAAAGTGGCCATCGAATTCGATGGCTGCAAGGTATATACCGACTATCAGCAGTTGCTGCAACTTCAACCCGATGTTGTGCTTGTTGCGTTGCCCCACAATCTTCACTGCCGTATTTCCTGTGATGCGCTGCGGGCCGGATGCCATGTGGTTGTTGAAAAACCCATGGCCACCAGCGCCGCAGAGTGCCGCGAGATGCTCGAAACAGCGAACGAGAACGGTCGTATATTATACGTGTCGGATAGTGCGTCTTACGGTAAAGGTCAGTTACTCACCGGGAAGAAATTCCAAGAAGGGCTTCTTGGCCGGTATTTTACCGGTTGCGTCATCGGTAACAGGACTTATGATCTGCGGAACAGACCTGCCTGGGGTTTGTCAGTAAAGGGAAGCGGCGGAGGTATGTTCGCGAATGTCGGAGTGCACCGGTTGGCCATCGCGCGAGCATGCATACCGGGTCTTGTCCCGCGAACTGTAAGCGGATGGGTGAGCCGCCTGCCGCAACATGAGATAGAGGCGTGTACCAGCGCAATTGTGAAATATGACGGCGGCGGAGCGATGCACTATGAAAACACCGGCTATTTTGGGGCGGCTCCGTTCGGCAAAACCATGCATTTTATATTCGAAGAGGGAATCGTGGCCTGGGAAGACAGAAAGTGGATGATCTACAACGAAGGCACCGGCGGACTTCACGAAGAAACACTCGAGCCGGTCGAACCGGTTTATGTTCCTTTCTACCGGCATTTTACCCGGATACTCGAAGGCGATTCCGACTATCGTCCAAAAGTCTATGAATATGCTGTAGATACGGCTCTCGCACACGCGATATATGCGAGCTCACGTGCAGGTAATGAGATTAACGTTCTTGAGCCGCCCTGGGATCTGACGGATCTTCAATACCTTAGATAGGGACACGCGGCGATTTGTTCATCTATACTATCAGCAATAATTTGACATTGTCCAGTAAATAGATTAATATTCGACTTACTGGACACTGAATGGAAGAAAAGCTATTTCACTCCGATTCCCGCTATTTCACTACGGATCTCCTGATGGACCTCTTCAAAGAGTACCGGGCACCCAGGGATAAGATTAAAAATCTCTGCCGCTCGGGTGACTTAATCCGGGTGAAGCAAGGCTTTTATATTACCGGTGCGAAATACCGACGGCAGTATTCGCGTGAAGTTCTTGCCGGCATGCTCTACGGGCCATCGGCGATTTCTTTTCAGTATGCCCTATCATATCACAATCTGATTCCCGAACGGGTAGAGCAACTAACCTCTGTCTGTTTCAAGAGAAACAAAACGTTTCACACTCCAGTTGGGACCTTTCGCTACGCCTACCAAGCTCCGGGTGTGTATCCTGTGGGTATCCAATACATACGGAGCGGGTTAGGAAATTTCTTCATTGCCGGCCCGGAAAAGGCCTTGTGTGACATGGTTCGTTCTATAACATTCCAGGATGCCTCAGAAGTAACCGGGTATCTGCTCGAAGAACTGCGCAT
>JABGPX010000868.1 GCA_018644745.1 Spirochaetales bacterium | reverse complement strand
GTTATATAGTGTTTCTGCGGTAGTTTTCAGTCCATCACGGAGGTTTTATGGCAGTATCCAAGCGCGTCCTTGAATCAATGAATAGCTCATCATGGGTCAGAGCTATGTTTGAAACTGGTATCAGACTGAAGAATGAGCATGGCGCGGATAAGGTGTTCGATTTCAGTTTGGGGAATCCGGATCTTGAACCCCCGGCTTTTTTTCACGATACAATAAAGTCTATCCTCGATGAGGGGATAACCGGACGCCACGGATATATGCCCAACGGTGGATATCCTGAGGTACGTGATGCAGTCGCCGCATACGTAACTGAGGAATATGGCGAATCCGTTGACCGGAACAATGTGATAATGGCCTGCGGTGCTGGGGGTGCGCTGAACGTCGTGCTCAAATCAATTCTTGATCCAGGAGATACCGTACTCTCCTGCACCCCCTGTTTTATGGAATATCGCGCATATGTGGACAATCATGGCGGCGAACTCGTATTGGTAAACGGCAAGGATGATTTTGATCTTGATATCGAGGGATTGGAATCCGCAATGGATAAGAGAACCGCTGCGGTTATCATTAACTCACCGAATAATCCCTCCGGCCGGATTTACCCCAAAACCACAATAGCAGCCTTGGGGAAAATGCTTGATAGAAAGAGCAAAGAATTAGGCCGGTCGATATATCTCATTAGCGATGAGCCCTACCGTAAGATCGTATACGGCGGGGCCGAAGTACCAAGCGTCTTCAAGTTTTATACAAACAGTATTATCGTGAGCTCATATTCCAAGGAATTATCGGTTCCTGGCGAGCGGATTGGCTGGATCGCGGTTCATCCAAAAGCTGACGACGCCGAAACATTGATGAACGCACTGATACTTTGCACGCGAATTCTCGGATTTGTTAACGCTCCCGGCCTTATGCAGCATGCCATCGGCAGGCTTGCCGGCCACCAGGTAGATATCTCACCGTATGTGAAACGCAGAGAAATGTTATGCAGGAATCTGAGATCTTTCGGTTATAAGTTCACGGAACCACAGGGGACATTTTATCTCTTTGTCGAAGCGCCGGGCGGGGAAGATATGGCATTTGTAAAGGCGCTGCAGGAGGAGTTGGTACTGACAGTGCCTGGCAGGGGATTCGGTGCACCCGGGTATTTTCGAGTCGCTTTCTGCCAGGGAGAGGATGTTATTGAACGGTCTCTTCCATCGTTCGAAAAGGTGATAAAGAAGTTCGATATTGGGTAATGTTTCGCGTTCCGAAATGAGGTTATAGCCACATTTAAATTCTTTTTTGCATAATATACGATTCGTCAGTGCTCTTTATCTTTTCAAATCCCAAACCTTTGTAAAGGGCTAAGGGACCGGCGCAATTATCTTCATTTGATATCGGGTCTTTGTCCGGATATGCCTCCACTATCTCATATGAAAGTTTCGAAAAATCAGAGCAAACTCTGGTTAATAGCTTCCTCGCAACGCCCAGACCTCTGTATTCAGGAGCTATAAGAAAGCACACGACTGAGGCGGTAGGCGCCGGCTGAACATCCCATAGTTCTTTGTTTAGTTTGAGTCTCGAAAACGCGTTTTTGTCGTTTGCATTGCACCATCCTATTGGTGTACCGCCTGTATATGCGAGGTATCCATGCATTTTACCAGTACTTATTAGATCAATTACTGATGCCCTATTCTTTTCTCTGTTGTTCCACTCCGCAGCAGTCCCTACAAAATGAAACGAATAACAGTAGCACACGCCCCAGTCAGGATGCTCCCGAAAAGTTATATTATCAAAGAAGTATAAAAAGTCATTCAGGGTTTCTATTGATAGCGGTTCTATAGAGAAATCCTTGATTGCGGTGGTCTTTTTGTTTGCGTTGTAGGTCATGAAAATGCTCCTGCAGTGTGGATTGGTCCCATCCATAGACTGCTTTCTCTCGTTATCATAGCACAATCCGCCCGCCCTTATTCCGTCGACTTCACGCCTGAGTTCCGCTGTGACCGGACAATCCTACCATTGCGCGGCGGCACGGTCGAGGGTTGCTGCGACACGGTATGTTAGCTAACCTTACTTCACGTCATAAATGAAGAAATAGAGGAAATTGCTGTGAAAGATATCGAGAGCAGCGAAGAACTAACCGGGTACAAGGCAAAAGAATGGAAGCGGGGCGCGTTTACAGTTAAAGGATTTACATTGGTCGTTCCTGCAAAAATGAATAATGACGTTCCAATTTTCTATGAAGCAGTTGCAGCGGACGGACGATTGGAACGGCTGAAAGAAGCATCCTCGGTTTCGCCGTGGCTGCTTGGGCTCGGATCATGGGATGAAGAGTGCAAAAAACATGGCTCCCGTTACACAATCTGTATCGAGGAGACTAAGTACACAGATTTCTCAGAAATTGAAAAAGACCACAACCTGTTCTCCTTCAATATCGATAAGTCGTATTGGCTGTGTTTCGAGACGACGATTCAACGTTTCCAAGAACGGTTTTGGAAAGACAATCCTTACAAGATGCTCAGGGCCCTTGGGTACAAGTTCCACATGGGAAGCCCAGGCGTCGGGATTCATTTTGACGCTGCTCCTCCTGACTTCGATGTTAAAGATAACCCTGCATATGAGTTCTGGATCACGGTTGTAGGTCCAAAAACTAATAGTGGATAATTCGCCCGTATCTATCCGGTATTTGAAAGGGCGGGTTTTCACTTCCCATAACAACGAGTTCTGCCGCTTACCATATCCCATGTTCAGTCTACTTCTCGTAATGGCGTTACTGGCTGCTATTGAGCCCAAATACGTTCCTTGGATTCAGTGGAGCTACTTCATAGTTATTGCGCCATTGGTCTTCTTTATCCATAATGGGCCATATAAGGCGATTGTACTTCGGTTCGCCAAACGGTGCTTCAGTTTTAAATACTTCTAGCTGAAACGCATATGTTCTATCAGAATCATCTCACAAAATATCTCAATCAGTACGACCGGCCCCAATTACATATTGTGATAGACATTGAATACAACTGATTTTTACCCTTGGTATATCGCCAAAGCCATAATAACATAGACTCTGCAAACATCGCGCAGCAGCAAAAGGGGAAATGGCCGGCTGGATTTGATCTTGTTATACTCGGCGGTAATTGTTTCTACGAATTGGCCACTTCTGAAGAACAGGAAATCTGCATTTCAAAGGCTTTTGAAAGCTTGAACAACCGCGGAAGCATCTTTGTTGATAACGACCACATGGAAAACGACCTCGATGGATTATGGATTCAGAAAGACATCTACAATCTAGGATTATCCGGGGTGACAGCAGACGGCATTCGAGTGGAGTCGCTATGCGAAGTAGAATCTTACGATCTTCCAAATCG
>JABGPX010000894.1 GCA_018644745.1 Spirochaetales bacterium | reverse complement strand
ACAGCGGACCATCGAAGACAGCTGTACACGTCCGGAGGAGCTATTGGATTTGCTTTTTTAGCAATTTCAGTATTGGTGGCCATGACGCGAAGGAGAAAACTGATCGCTGAAACTGAAAGAGCAGAGGACGCCTCAATTTTCATCAACAATCCGGCACCGGTTATCCGCGCGGATTCGGCTGGTAATGTCGTTAAAACAAATCCTGCGGCGGATCGTTTTTTTCCGGCTGCGAGGGACGCAAAACGAGATATACAGATTTTCTCCAACTTCAATCTCATTGACGTTGATCATCTTGGCTACAATTCTTCATATCAATTTGAGCAGCATGTGGGAGACCGGTACTTCTTCTTTACCGTTAAGAGAAATCCCTCGGATGGTTCATTTATCTTTTACGGAAGCGATATCCCCAGCCGCAAAGAGATTCAAAAGGAAATCCTTCGCCTGTCAACGGCGGTCGAGCAGAGCGCGACGGCGATTTTGATAACGGACCTGGATGGAACTATAAATTTCGCCAATCGGGCATGTTCGAGAACCTCAGGATATCCGACAGGTGATCTGATCGGTAAGAACACCCGGATCTTCAAAAGCGGAATTCAGGAAACCGAAATATACGATGAGTTGTGGAAGACCATTACGAATGGCAATGTTTGGAGTGGTGAGATGCTCAATCGCAGAAAGGACGGCGGGTTGTATTGGGAAGAGGTAAGTATCTCACCTATACGCGACGACGTAGGCACTTTGAGCGGGTATCTCGCGGTGAAGGAGGATATTTCCGGGAGGAAAGAGACCGAAGAGCAGCTTACGAGAGCGAAAGAAGAGGCCGAATCCGCAAGCCGGCTAAAAAGCGAGTTTCTGGCGAATATGTCTCATGAGATTCGCACTCCTATGAACGCCATACTTGGATTTACGGATTTTCTCATCGATGACGAGGAGACACCGAATAAACTGAAGAACTTGCGGATAATCAAAAGCTCTGGTAAACACCTCCTCTCGCTCATTAATGACATCCTTGATTTTTCAAAAATTGAAGCCGACCGCATTGAAATAGAGGCGCAGCCGTTCGCGCTGCTCGGGATGCTCAAGCATCTTGAGGCCCTAATGGCTGAGTCAATACGCGAGAAGAGTCTTTATCTTCATACGAGTATCTCCGATCTGGTTCCCCGAGTCGTGGAAGGGGATGAGCACCGTATTGCACAGATTCTTCTCAACATTATCGGCAACGCGGTGAAATTCACCGACACCGGCGGGATAACTGTAAACTGTGATTATTCGGAGGGTCTGGTGATTTTCGAGGTGGTCGATACAGGTATCGGAGTTGACCAAGACAAGCTTGATTTGATTTTTGAGGCGTTTCAGCAGGCAAACACATCGACCGAACGAACCCATGGCGGGACGGGACTCGGGCTGGCGATCTGCAGGCAGTTAGCATCACTCATGAATGGCCGCGTTTATGCCAAGAGCCAGCCCGGTAAGGGATCGACCTTTTTTCTCGAAATTCCTTTACCGGAGGTTTCTGTTGATGAAGCAGAATTACTCGAAGCTGTTGATGAAGACTTAGATCAAGAACGCCTTGATAATAAGGCCCAAGGAAGGCGAATAGTCTCAGCCTGGCTCGCCGGGGTGAATAGCGATGAGATGCTGCAGAGGGTAGTTCTTAGCGGCGTGCGGGATCTGCCCGTAAAACTCGAGAAACTGAAGCTCGCGGTTGCCGAAAGAAAGCCTGAGGTTTTTGCCAATATAGTCCACGACCTTAAGGGATACTCCGGAAACCTGAAGATGGATGAGGTATATCAGATCGCCCAAAAGCTGTATGAATTTTCCAACAGCGACTCATTTACGCTAAACGGCGCTGAGCCGTATCTGATAAAACTTGAATCTCTTATCCGATCTATTCCCGGCTCTTTTATGACAGAGGGTGCGGACCCCGCTGAGCTTCTCGAAAGCTCGGGTCCTGATCTTCGAATTATTACGGCGGAAGACAATGAAACAAATCAAGAACTCATTAAGATCCTGCTTCAAGGTATCGGGTTGAGTTCTGATTTTGAAAAAGACGGCAGGGCGGTCCTCGACCGGCTCAAGACCGGGAGTTATGACCTGCTGCTTCTCGATATGCAGATGCCCGTTATGGATGGTAAAGAAACAATTACTGCGATTCGCGGAGAGCCGCGTTTTGATGATCTGCATGTTATCGCAATTACCGCCCACGCCATGGAAGGCGATGCCGAACGATATATAGAAATGGGATGTGACGATTACCTTTCCAAACCCATAGACAGAGAGCTTTTTGCCTCCAAGATTGCCGCTTTATCCTTTGAAAGAGCAGCGGCGGATATTGGAAGCCGCGAGAAGGAATTGTCATTGGAACAGCGAACGGCTATTTCGCAGCTTGCCGTGGAGCTCAGAGAGAACAAGGCGATATTCAATCCCGCTTCGGTTCTGTCGATCGGCAAGAGGCTAGAGAAAATCGGCGGCAATAAGATGCTCGAGCAGACCGGCAGGAAGCTGCAGGACGCGGCCCGAGACTTCGATGATAGTTGGGTTGATCGGGCCATGCACAATCTCGATGAGGTATTAAAGAATGAGTAAGACACCCAAGGTACTTATTATTGATGATGTGGCAGATAACCGTCGGCTACTTGCAAAAACCATTCGCGACAACACCCGGTATGAGGTGATGCTCGCAAGCGAAGGTTCGGCCGCTCTCGATGTTATCGGACGTAATCCTCCCGACCTTATTTTACTCGACATTATGATGCCGCAAATGGATGGATTCGAGGTAGCGCGGGAGCTGAAATCGAATCCGCAGACCTCGGATATCCCAATTCTCTTTATTACTGCATTGACAGATATTGAAGGAATCTCCAGGGCATTTGAGTGCGGAGGAAAAGATTACATCACAAAGCCGTTTAATCGCATTGAGCTGCTGGCGCGGGTAAACTCTCACATGGAGCTGAAGCTCGTTAGGGATGATCTCGTTCATAAAAACAACCTTCTTGCGAATGAGGAACTCCATCTGAGGAAGTTGGTAGAAGAGAAAACAAGAAAAATAGAGAACGCCACTTTGGCATTGGTGAACGCTCTCGATAACGCCAACTACTATAATGATACCGACACGGGCTTACACATAAAGCGGGTCAGTGAATATTCAGCCCTCCTGGCGGGCTGTTTGGTCGGAGAGCCGGATTTTGTGAAAAGGATCAGGCTGTATTCGTCGCTGCATGACGTCGGCAAGGTAGGGATTTCCGATGCGCTTCTGAAAAAGCCGGATCGATACACAGAGGCTGAATTTGAGCAGATGAAGATTCATGTCGGAATTGGCGCTCGTATGCTCGATGATCCTGAGATAGATCCT
>JABGPX010000302.1:15707-22847 GCA_018644745.1 Spirochaetales bacterium | reverse complement strand
AATACATCGGGATCCGATTCGCTGCTGCTACCGCTGCCCCATGAATTTGCAGGTACAGAGCTTTATCATGAGGAAGGCGGCGGCTTTGGCTACAGCGACGGCGTACTCGTTATAAAAGATCGCGACGGCACTGTAACAAAGATTTCTAACGGTGGCACAAATGGGTATGTACATAACGTATACGGATTCTCCGATTCCGGTCTGATAGTAACCGGCGGCTTTAACGGCGCCTTAACCGTGTACAATAAGTCAGGAGAGTATCTCACCCGGCTGCTTGGTCATTCGGGCACCATCACCGCTCTTGCCTGCGATGGAGACCTGCTCATTTCCGCGGCGGAAGATCAGATAATTCGCTTCTGGGACTTGAAAGGGGTGGAATCTCCGGGATCGGGCCTCTCCACGAAGAGACCCTCCCTGAATTTATTTATCGCCGAAGACAATGAGTGGGTGCTCTGGTCAGGCGACGGCTACTATTACTCGAGTGTTCGCGGTGATTCCTATATCGGATACCACATCAACCAGGGCACTGATAAACAGGCTTTATATTATCCGTCTGATCGCTTCTATAAGGCCCTATACAATCCGGAGTATATCAAGGGGATTGCAGCCGATCTCACGGCCCCGGCGGGTGCGGTGAGAAGAGGGATAGCAGCCCTTCCGTCGATAGGAATCACTGACATTCTTCCGCCCGTCGTTACCGTGCTCTTCTCAAAAAACCGCATGCGCTCGGACGGAGAATTCCTGAATGTCGATTTCACGGTTGCATCTAATTCACCGATACACGAGGTAAAAATACTCCTCAACGGTCGGCCGTTCTGGCAACACTCGCCGGCTGCCACTACGGATTTCAATCTGAGGTTCAATCAACAGATACCCTTGCATGAACCGACAAACGTAATCGCTATTATATCTGCCGGCGAATATGCTTCGGGGGCGCCGGTACTCATATCCGCTGACCGGTCAACAAATGCCGCCGAGAAACCGCCGGATCTCTACGTCCTTTCCATCGGTATTTCCTCGCATATGGACAGCAAGTTCGAACTCGAGTTCGCGGATGACGACGCGATAGCCCTGGTGAATCTTTTTGAAGAGCAAAACGGGATTACTTTTTCTCGAGTTCATACGAAATTGCTCACAAACCGTATGGCTACAAGACAAGGGATCCTGGAGTCTTTTTCATGGCTCCTGTCACAGGACATGGCGAGGAGAGACACGGTGGTAGTTTTCATCGCGGGTCACGGGTTGAACGGCCTCGACGGGAATTATTATTTTGTTTCTTACGACACGGTCTCAGGAAAATTGAGTGAATCCGCGGTGCAATGGGCACAGTTCAGTAATTTGCTCAAGAATTTGCCCGGTCAGGTGCTGCTTATGGCTGACACCTGTCATTCAGGGAATCTCATCGGAGAGTTCTCGCATGTCATAAAAGAGAACTACACCGAAGGGTTCGGCCACATCGTATTTGCCGCAGCCACCGGCGACCTGCCCTCCTATGAGCACCAGGATTGGGGTCATGGAGCTTTTACCAAGGCCTTTCTCGACGGCGTGGCATCTGGTTCGGCAGATTTAAACAACGACGGCTCAGTATCAGTATTTGAGATTGGCCGGATCCTTCCTAATTCGGTAAAAAAGCTGACCCGAAATCGACAGATTCCCACGATTATCATTCCTGATACCACGCCTGACTTCAAGATCCTGAATACCGGAGGGTAAAGATGCCGGCGAATAAAATGCTGGGAAGGCATACAATACCGAATACAGACTTAAGCGTTTCATCAATCTGCTACGGTGTTATGGGGTGCGGAACAAGGATTGCCGGCGCAGATATGGAACGGGTCCTCGATGCTTTCATCGAGCATGGCGGCAATTTTTTCGATACCGCCCACTGCTATTCATTTTGGCTTCCGGGAGGATCAGGAGCGAGCGAACGCAGCCTCGGCGCCTACCTCTCTTCACGAGAGATACGCCGCAAGGTGGTAGTCGCGACGAAAGGCGCCCATCCGCCGGTTGAAGGGTACCGCGACAGGCTCGATTGGATGACCGCGGGCTGCATTCGGGACGATCTCAACGACAGCCTGGCACGGCTTGAGACTGACTATGTAGATCTCTATTGGCTCCATCGGGACAATCCGAACGTACCGGTTTCGGAAATAATCGATATCCTTAATGCCGAGGTGGCTGCCGGCCGCATCCGCTATTTCGGAGGTAGCAACTGGCGGGCCGAACGTCTCAGGCAGGCAAACCAATGGGCGAAGGAAAACGGCAAGATGGGATTCGTCGCCAGCCAACCGAGCTGGTGCCTGGGATGGAGACCCCAATTCACCAACGACCAGGTCGCTATAGATGATTCGGAACGATCAGCCTATGAGGAAATGGACGATATCGCTGTAATTCCATACAACTCCACCGGTAACGGATATTTCGCCACAGCAGGGAAAAAGGGGGCAAGTACCTATGAGAATACAACCTCACGGGAAAGACTCGGCCGCTGCGTCCAACTGGCAAACCAAATCGGCGCGACTCCCAATCAGGTAGCCCTCGCTTGGCTGATGCATCAGAGATCATTAACAATCCCGATTATCGGCACTTGCGACTACGATCATCTCATTGACGCTTTGGGCGCTAAGGCAGTTCAGCTTTCTCCCGCACAGGTAGACCGGCTATCGCAGGGCAGAGCGTAGCGGCAATTTCCGGAATATTGGCATTTATAACTAGTTATTAATAAAAGTTAATAATCCTCGATCGCGCGAGCTGCCGACGGCTCTCAAGACAGTATAGTGCAAATGCTCTATACCGAAGTACGAGCACCCTCTAGCAAAATCATGCATATTGACAATATACGGCGGGACGCCTTAGCGCGAAAGTTAAGGCATGGCGAAGCTCAATCTATCGTTATTAGTTGTATTCCTCACGATCGTATCCGTGCTGTCTGCGTTTTCGGACGA
The DNA here is from genome assembly GCA_018644745.1 of Spirochaetales bacterium. Next base: position 19,902 of record JABGPX010000302.1, on the reverse strand, counting down.
CAGCGTGGCGTTCCAAAATGCCGTACCGTCCGGAGAAAATAAAAACACATCGATTGAATTTGTTAGTATTTCGTCAGAGCCACTTTCTCCAGAAGTTCGGAATGCGGTTAGCAATCGTGCCGAGAAGACTATCGCCGATGCAGAAAGATGGCTTGGTCTCGATATATTTGGACCGAACAAAAAACGACTGCGTATCGAATTCGACTCACAATCGAGCGATTTCGGATCCATATGCTATCGCTTGGATTCGGCAAGCGTCTCTGCCAACTTTGCCGCGACTTCGGATGCGATTGCTCATGAGACCGGACATGCAATCATCCACAAGCTCAAGCCAGGATGGAAGGCCGGCGCTGCGCTCATCATGCATGAAGCAGTGGCTGATATCATGGTTGTACTTTCTCAGCTCAGCAATCCCGCCATCGTAAGAAATATTCTTGCATCCCAAGGAGGCCTCGATATCGAAAACAAAGCAAGCCGCATCGTCGAACTGCCCGACGGAACCGCCTTGAGATCAGCGCTTGCACCAACCACGCTCATGGACGTACCGTTTCAGCGTGATACACTTCATTTGCCCGAGATAGCCTTCCGCGGCAGCCGAAACGATCCTCACCGAGCGAGTGTGGTCATCACCGCCGCAATATATGATTTTGTTCGATTCCGATCACACCATCTGACGGGATCGGGCCCCAGCCGGCCGGAAGTAATTCAGCAAATTGCTGACGAAGCGGGAAGGATGGTGCTCGCGGCCGCTCTCATCTCGGAAGAGCACCAGGTAACGATAGAATCATACATGATGTCACTTTTATTAATCGCGAAGAATCATCTTGGCACTGAGGCGCGAGATGGCCTTGCTGAATTACTCGTTGGCAGAGGACTTATCTCTTCTCAATCGCAGGTGAGGCCAGAGTTTTCGCGACCCGCTATCGGTTTCAAAATTAAATATTCTGCCGGTTTCGACGACAACGCTTTCCTCAGCCGAATAGCAGATTTTGATAATAGCTTATTAGATAATCTTCGCAACATCCCTCTCGAAAACCCGGAAACCCGAGATACACATCCGTTGCCATATTACAAACGAGAATATCCCCACACTCCATGCATCTTCAAGCCGAAGGTCCACGAAGTAATCTCCGACCGGATCGACCTCCTGGGCGGCACATTTATTCGAGTGAAGTACAGCTATCTCCCTTCGCGACCTGCCGGCACACGTGGCGTGGATAGAACTCCAGCGAGTGTGCCGGCTGATCTCGCCAAGCCCGCGGAAGCGTTCGCATGTTACCTATTTAACAAGGCCGGGCAGCTAACGATATGCCATACCGACAGACCTTTGCAGCTTGAGTCAATTTATTGACGCCTCGGAAATTTGACAGACACCGTCTGCAAACCTAAACTAAACCAAGTAGAATTATGGCCAGCAACATGATTTCAGATTTTGTAGGAAGAGAGGCCGAATTAACCCGGCTTCAACAAGCCTTCAACAGGATCCAGGAAGGAACCGGCAGAATAGCCGCCCTTGTGGGCGAACCGGGGATAGGCAAAACGAGAACCGCAACTGAGTTCGCCGATTCCCTCACGGAGATGGGGATATCGGTTTCCTGGGGTAAATGTTACGAAGGTTCCGGCGCTCCTGTCTACTGGCCGTGGATCCAGGTAATCAGATCATATATCGATTCTCATAACCCGGAGAAAACGGCCGCGGCAATGGGATCCGGTGCCGCGGCAATAGCGGAAGTTATTCCCGAAGTAGCGGATCGATTGGGTGATCTCCCTCCACTCAAAACTATTGACGCCCCGCTTTCAGCACGGTTTCGGTTTTTCGACTCAATCACCACCTACCTCCGAAACCTCTCTGATAGCGACCCAATCGTGATCATGCTCGAGGACCTCCATTGGGCCGATGTTACATCTCTCACGCTGCTGGAATTTATTGCCCACAATCTACCTTCCATCCGGCTTCTTATCGTTATTACCTACAGAGATACGGATCTCCACCGCAAGCATCCTCTATGGCAGAGCCTCGGAGATCTTAGCCGGGCGGATAACTTTGAGCGTATTCCGCTGCGGGGCCTGGGTGAGAATGATGTTCATGAGCTCATGGAGAAACAATCGGGAGCCACTGATCTGAGTTCCCTAGCGGAGATATCCATACCAGAACCGAAGGCAACCCGCTGTTTGTCGGAGAGGTAACCCGGTTTCTTATCGAACAGGGAGAACTGATAGACGGGAACGCGGCTCCCTCAGCGGCATCCATCCAACGATTACCCGTGGGAGTGCGGGAAGTGATCGGCCGAAGACTCAACCGTCTGTCGGATCATTGTAACGAGCTGTTGGCCAACGCAGCTGTAATAGGCAGGGAGTTCGATACCGGTGTACTCGGCGGGTTGTCGAGTACTTTCGGCGAAGATCAGATTCTCGAACTCCTTGATGAAGCGTTGAGAGCGTCTGTTATCGAAGAGATGCCCGAATCATACGGCAGCTACCGGTTCAATCATGCACTTACTCAGGAAACTTTGCTCGCAGAGCTGTCCATAACTCAGCAGACGCGAAAGCATGCGAAAATTGTCTCCATCATGGAAGATACGTTCGGTACCGAATCCGACAAACACGCGATGGAGATCGCGGAGCATTGCGCAGCCGCGGAGACAGTCGTTGGACAGGAGAAGCTCCGCCATTATCTCATAGAAAGCGGTGAGTATAGTCTGGTTATTCACGCGTATGATTCGGCAGTCAGCTATTTCGATAGGGCCATTGAAACGACCGACCAAGAATGCAGCCCTGAATACGCCCGGATGCACTTCGGCAGGGGCCGGGCTCTATCCGCAGGTTTTGATAGTAAGGCGGAAGAGAGTCTAAAATCCGCTTTCGCATGTTACGAGCAACTCGGTGACACCGAAAGTATGATCGCAGTTGCAACCAGCGTTGTGAATCCTACCTTTTTTCTAGCGGATAATGCGGATTGGAACGTTGAAGCATGTTCACGAGTGTTGGAAATGATTGAGCCAGGCACTGTTCAATATGCGTATGTGAGTCTTCATTTTGCATTGTTAGACTTCGACCGTGTTGGCAATGACAAGAAAACGATTCAGGCGCTTGGAGAAGTTCTTACCTTTGCTCGCACTATGAAAGAGAGCGGGCTGGAAATGAGAACCCTCGCAGTCTGGGCCACTGTTGATTCCAGGGCCCACCGGCACGCGGATGCTCTTGAGAAGGGTAAACAGGTAGTTGAATTAGCACGCGATAGAGATGATCCTTTTGCCGAATTTCTAGCTCTTAAAGGCATGATAGTTGCATATCGAAGAACAGGAGACAAAAGAGAGTCAGAATGCCTGAAAAAGTATCTGGCATTGGCCGAAAAGCTGCAGGACAAGCAGAATCTTTTGCTGGCCAATCATATAAGCGCAATTAACATGTATGTACGAGGCTGTCTTGATCGTGCAATGGAGCTAAGGATAAAAGCGGGTGCTAGTGCATCTCATGGGACCTATACCCGTATAAGTCTTGGTGACATAGAGCTCGAGAGAGGTAACCTTGATGAGAGCAGGCGCCACTATACACAGGCGGCCACGCTTCTCACATCAGAAAATGCAGTGCCGGCGCCTTATATCTCTCATTTAGCCAGGCATAGCTACTTAACCGGCGAAAAAAAATGGGAAGAGCTGGCGGAAGAATACTCAAACAAAGGACTTATTGAAGCTCGTGAAGACCGGGAATCTCAAATGCATGCAAGAAACGTAAAGATTTGGCTTGCCATTGCAAAAAATGACCAACATGCCGCCGGTGAACTTCTCTCTCAGGTAATGAATTCACTCATACCTGATTCTCCAACCTTCGGTATTATTGCCGGACTTCTAGCAACCACGGCGGGTGACATTGATGCAGCATTAAGTCACTTCCGAAAATCCGAAAAAGTAACGAGGAAGTTGGGACACAGACTAAATGAATATTGGTCCGCTTACCATTACATCGAATGCCTTACTGACCGGGGGACACCCGCCGATGTTGCAGAAGCTCTCGCTCTAGCGCAAAAAACCTTAACAGACACCGCGGAAATCGGCATGTGGTTTCTCCATGGCAAACTCGAGGAAATGATAGAGAAGCTGACAACCATCGCGGGAGAATCTCCCACGAGTCACCCCGTTTTCCCGGATGGCCTTACAAACCGGGAGGTCGAGGTACTGCGGCACATCGCGGTCGG
>JABGPX010000302.1:0-15697 GCA_018644745.1 Spirochaetales bacterium | reverse complement strand
CAATAGGGACATCGGCGAGAAGCTTTTCATCAGCATAAAAACGGTAAATACCCACGTGAGAAATATCCTTGAGAAAATCAATGCTGCAAATCGCACGGAAGCCTCGGTGTACGCAATGAAAAACCGGCTAGTCGACGATCAAACTACCTAGAGCCAGGATATCCTGCTCATCGTCCTAAGCAGCCTACTCAGTATTAAGTAGAACTGCGGGCAAATTCCAGTCACTGCAAAATACTCAGTAGTCCCGATTACTTTCTGCCCGGCTGAGACCTATCATCTCTATAAGACTTAAAGATCTGGAGGACGATATGGCAGTTTTAGTAATGAGAGCAAACATTCTTGAGGCAGCTGAAGAAGTACGGCCGCCAAGAAAGGTACGACGGCGAGTAAGTATTCTCAGCCGGATAGCGAATTTCATGGAACCCGCGGAGTTTCACGGAAACAGCAGCGGTGGCGACTCCCTTCGCAGAAGTATGATTTCTCACCAGGGCCGAATCAGCAGCGTCGAAACCCGTCTGCAGTAAAAAGATAACAAAGGCAATTCGGCGGTTACCGCGGCACATCTCTGCGATAGATTCATCCTCACAAGTCATGTTATTATCAGGAATAGACTTTTAGAGGATGATTATTATGAAGAGAATAGCATTAGTAGCAGCTTGTTTATTGATATTGATATCGCTAACCGGATGCTTGAAGATAGAAAAATCAGAAGAAACATCAGAAGGCCAGATACAGCCCCAAGTTCAGATAGAGAAAGTCCCTGCGGCTGAGGCCGAGGAAGAGATTCGCATCCCGTCGGTATGTATCCGGGAAGGATCTTCCCTGTACAAGGAACCGGGTGAGGGATTTATTTCGCCGTTGAGTCAGGGAGAAAAACTCATCTATCTGGGAAAAAAAGAGCTCTCTAAAGTAGCTGGAAGAGAGAGCTGGAATTACGCACTGGTCGAACGGTCCGATGGATCAACGGGATGGACCCTAACGGATTATCTGGCGGAAGACGCGGTTCCCGGAGTTATTGTCCAGGATGCCGCCCTTTACTCTCAGCCGTCGGCCGCCAACCTGCTGCCGAATGAAAAGGTCTTTGTCCGGCAGATTGTCGGTGTAATCCAGGACAAGAAATATGAATCCTACTTTGCCGTACGATGGAATATCCCCGACACCTTCACTGTAAGGGAACAATATGTACGCACCGCGTATGTATCTCTGAAGGAAGAGGATGTCGCGGTGGCGAGGCTCCTTCACATCGCGGTAAACGATACAAACAAAGAAAGCCAAATTGAGCAGCTCAGAATAATCCAGTCAGAATTTCCAAACACCAGTTTTATAATGGACGTGGAGAACGCGCTAAAATACGTGATCGCAGGCGGCGCCGAAGACGAATGAAAACCATTGGGCTGATCGGCGGGATGAGCTGGGAATCTACCGCCGAGTATTACCGGCTCTTCTATGAGGGCGTCAGGAGCCGCTTGGGAAAACTGCATTCGGCGCTTCATGCCAACGCAGCGATTGAGATGGCCCTGTTATGAAAAGAAATTGTATCATCCTCGACAAGTCACGGGACAACGTCGCGGTTGCCCTTACAGACCTGCGTCCAGGCGACTCAGCGGAAGGTGTTTTAGTAAAAGAACAGATAGGCCGGTTTCACAAGGTGGCGCTGACGGATATCAATTCCGGAAGTCCGGTGTACAAATATGGCGAAGTAATCGGGATAACGACGTCGAAGATTGAAGCGGGAACATGGATACATAACCACAACCTGCGGATGCATGATGTAGCTCTCGATGATTTCCGGCATAAGGATATTGACCCTGCCGATTCGCCTGCTCCGATCAAAAACCGCTATTTTCTCGGATTCAAACATACCGAACCGGAACGGGGATTCGGTACCCGAAACTACCTGCTTATCGCGAGCACCGTCGATTGTTCGGCTCGAACAGTTGAACTGGCTGTTGAGGAATTGAACCGTAAGAAGGAGCATTACTCGAAGCGGTTCCCAAATGTCGACGGAATAATCGGTCTTACTCACAACAGCGGCTGCGGCGTAGTCGCCCTCAGCCCCGCTCATCTCCGGGAGAATAAAACAGTCGAAAATCTCATCAATCATCCCAACGTCGGCGGCAGAGTGGTCGTCCAGCTTGGATGTGAAAAGAGCCAGGCTTCGGTGATATTTGGAGAAGAGAAGCTTGTACCCTTGGATCTCGAATCGAATATCGAGCCGGGACAGATACCTCTTATTACAATACAGGAGGGCGGCGGAACCTGGGATACTGTCGACAAAATCACCGAGTTTGTCGAAAAACGACTACTTCCGGAAGCGAACCGACGCCGCCGCGAGCTGATTCCTGCTTCGGAGCTCAAACTTGCGCTGCAATGCGGCGGCAGCAACTCGGCGAGTGGTGTATCCGCAAATCCGGCAATCGGCTATGCAGCGGACCTGCTTGTGCGGCAAGGGGGTTCACCCTTTATATCGGAAACCACTGAAACCGCCGGTGCCGAACATCTGCTCGCTCTAAGAGCATGTACTTCAGAGCTGGCTGAAAAATTCCTCAATTTTGCTAAAGAATACGCCCGGTACCTAGAACGGGGAGGCGGCACTGCGCAGAACAATCTCGGCCATGGAAATATGGCCGGCGGCCTCACAACCATAGCGGAAAAATCTCTGGGCGCGGTAGCAAAAGGGGGGTCGACTCCGCTTTGCTGGGTGAATGATTACGCGGAACGAATAACCGGTAAGGGTTTCGGATTTATGAACGGCCCGGCATATGATCCGCCATCAGCCACCGGACAAACCGCGGGAGGGGCCCAGGTCGGAGTTTTCAGCACCGGTGCAGGCAGCTGCTACGGGGGCATTCTGATCCCGTGGATAAAGGTCGTAAGCAACACGCCGGTTTTTGATCGCCTCGATGACATGGAAATAAACGCCGGCAGGATAATAGACGGGACAGCAACCATTGAAGAAATGGGTACCCATATTTTCGAATCGGTACTGGCCGCCGCAAGCGGTGCAAAAACTTATAGTGAAAAGCTCGGTTACTCCGTAGTGAATATCTGGAACTCGGGAGTAATAACGTAGCAGGTATGCTCGTTTGCGCTATTCTTCGACCTGCAGTTCGGAGATGTAGCTCTCGAGTTCCTTTCGCTGGCTCTGTTCCTGGGTGAGTAGTGTATTGATCCGGTCAGCGATCTCGAGGAGTCGATTCTCCTGCTCGGTGAGAGTATCAACGTATTGCTTGTAGAGGTCAGTGTCTTCATCGAGATTCACCATGTTCTTACGAATCCGGTCCTGCTCACGATGTATTGTAGAACGGGTGTTTTCCTGAACGCGGCGCAGGTTTACGGTTTCAGCAAGCTGTGTTCTTCGATCGAGGATCCCGCGGAGTGCTGATTTTACCCGAAAGTTTACCTCGTCTGAGTCGATGTATGATTGGATAAATGAATCGCCGGCGTTATTCAATCCGGTCCGGCTTTCAAACGTCTTCTCTTCGGCAACTAGCAAAGTTTCAGTCAGACTACCTTCGTCATTTTTATCCGTCAATTCTACATCAAACCGATAATAGTTGGCCGTCTTCTCCGGCTCAACAGCCGGCTCGATCAGCTGCCAGCCATGCAGAAAAGGATGCTCTATCAATACCAACCTTTCCCGAAATCCTCTGCTGCTCATGAGATAGGAAACCTCTCTTCGCTGCAGAACCTTGCTGGTAAGCAGACCATCGGAAAGGGCCACGCTCAAGAGCTTGGGAGCGGCATTCTCGAAACGCGGCTGCACCTCGGTATTCAAATCGAGTGAAAAACTCACAAGCCTCTCGTCACCGGCCTGAAATGAACCTATCTGTGAATCACCCGCGTACGTACCAGACTCATACACTGTTAAAGGACCGGCCATGAGATCGATACCGGTAGAATTTACAAGTCTCAGTCCGTTCAACGGATGCAGCGAGTGTGTATTTTGGTTATATATAGACACCCGCTCGCCCTCGATAGGGCCGTTTATAATGGGAACCATTGCCGCTTCTTTCCTCGGCAGACTCACTGGTTTCTCTATCGCGTAGTGAAAAAACTCCCCAGCCTGGGCCGCCGAAGCCGCCGCCTCCACTCCTTGAGACAGGTCTATCTCCTCAGCAACACTATCAAAATCGGCAAATCCTGTTGAAATGCCGCCAAAGGCCTCTGACGGCGCGGAATCGCTGATAGCTCCCGCTCTCGCAGATGGAGCACTCATCCTGGGCACCGCACTCTCATAGCTTTTCGGCGCCACCGCGGTCTGGACTTGCATCTGCACTGTCGGCCGGGAACCATAAATAGGTCTGTAGAGATCCATGATAAAAGATACAGGCCTCCCTGATACAAGTGTAAGATCCACATCGCTCCAATCTTCGTCGGTGGTATTCTCAACGATTGCCCAGCCCTGCAGGGCATGCTCGTTTTCATCACCGAGAGCCAGGCGATAAGTAGTTTTCCATACAGGCATAGCAAGCATATACGCAACGAGAACCCTGCGGCGTCCTTCACCGGTAAAGTTCAAACTCACCCGCTTTTCGTCGGAGCTTCTGCTCTCTACGATAAGTGCAAGAGCTTTCCTAAACTCCGAATCGAGGAAAGGATCAGCAAATCGAAATGCTTCGATTTCTCCAAGCTCGGTGTCGCGGATTCCCCGCTTGCTATAGAGATTTAGGTATTGGGCTGATACACCGGAGGAGGAGGTTTTGCTTTCAATGCCGATTACCGTCCCGGAAAGCTTTCCGCCGTTACCTGCAAGCTCGATGATAACCTCTTCGCCCCGCAGTTGAGAGAGAATACCGGCCATTCCAGGGTTACCGGAGAGATTTATCGCAAGAGAGCCGAGGGTTACATTCAGAGATTCTCTTGATGCGTAGTTCACGGAACTCACTTGGCCGCCGTCGAGATCCTGTAGTATCAGGCTTTTAAGTAAATCGTTTACATCTCCGGTTCTGAAAAAAAGATCGATCGACTCGGTACCGCTCACTTCTCCGGCCCGCTGGAAAAAACCGAGTCCTGTTGAGAAAAGAACAATTTTATCCACAGGCAGAGAATTCGATGGATCAGCAGATTGCTCCCCGGGTAAGTCACGGGCACCGCCGGCGCTCAACGGAATGATAAACACCGCGATGAAAAGTAAGATCATAACTTTGGCGCATGATCGAGGCGAAATAATATTGCTCATGATTTACCCCTGATAAGAAACTTATAGGCTGATATTCGACCGATATTCCGGCTTGCCCGGAATGCCGAGGTTAAAGTGGAACAGAGCGCCTGCTCCCGGTCCGTTCGTTTTTTTGTCTTGTCCTCCCGCAGCAGTAACAAATATATCCGTGAGATCATCACCACCAAAGGTGAGACACGATATCTTCTTCGCAGGAAAAGTAATTCGGCGCTCTTCTACACCATCTGGTGAGAGCCGAACCAATATTGATCCGTCCCAGCGAGCAGACCATATATAGTCATCCGAGTCGATGGTCATGCCGTCGGGCTTTCCATCCTGCTCCGGCGGCGGATCCGAGAAATTACGCTGGTTGCTGATAGATCCAGTTTTCCTGTTGTAATCAAAGACATAAATCTGCCGGGGCCCGGTGTCGGTGAAATACATCCGCGAAAGATCCGTGGAGAATCCCATTCCATTTGCGGTTCCGGTTTCGGGGATTACCACTTGAATGGAACGGTCCGGGTCGAGGCGATATAGTTTTCCGGGGTGACTTTCGGAGGACATGGTGCCGCAAAACACCCTGCCTTCCGGATCGGCAATTACGTCGTTGAATCGGCTGTCCACTTCCTCGTCTATCTGATCGATTACAAATTCCAATTCCCGGCCTTCACGCCAAATCGCGACCGAGCCGCGATCCATAAAGAGTAGCAATGAGCCGTCTTTCTGGATAGTAATTCCGCCGACAGGTCTGCCCTCGTACACCTGTTCATGCTTACCGGTCTTTGGATCGAGTCGGAACATCCGTCCTTGAGGAATATCAAGCCAGTAGAGCCGGCCTTCATCCGGATGCCATAAAGGTCCTTCGCAAACATGGCACTCATAGTCGGCCAGTATAACCGGCTCCAATCCGTCGATAATCGGGTTAATCATAGATGTTACATTGTCCTCCAGAACTTGTAATTCTCCTCCTCGATCACCGCCGGTTCGGGCATCGGGAAAAAGAGACTCGATTCCTGATTGGCGAACATAAAACCGCGGCGAATGAGCTTGTAAGAAATATTGACAAGGTCGCTGTCGATAGCGATTCCTCTGTGCAGTTTCTCTGGGTGCCGCTGTAGTTCGTAGAATGCGTCCCGCAGAATCGACGGATGTACATTGAGAAAAGGAGCCGGCCGGAATGGGTTCAAACCAAACTCTTCGAGAAAATCTACAATATCGAGATCAAGCTGGGTAAAAAATTGACTCGGGGCGCTCTTCGGATTATCAAAGTTTGTAATATAACGTCCAAAAGTGATGAAATCGACTTTTGAAAGCACAAGCGCCCTCAAAGGTGTAATCTCCGCGAAAATCCGTGCCTGTTTGTCCTCCGGATTGAACTCAAAGGGACCGGAATCTATCCCGATGCAATAGCCTTCTTGTGTAGATAAATAGAGCCGCATGATAGAGGAAAATTCGACATGTTCGAGAACCCGATAGCTGGATATGTATTTCGTGGCCTTTGGTCTGCCGTCTTCATGGGGTTCGACGGTGGACAAAATATCCTCGATCTTAAAAAAGTCATTACGATAGTCCAGATCTATCTCAGCAAAAATGACTTTTCCCCGATAATGACGGCTCGATCCGGCAGTATAGTGCTGCGCAAGGAGCCGCGGCTCAAGTTGAGATGCGATCAACACAGTGTGGGGATACAAGATCATATACAGATGGTTCTGGTAATTCATGGACACCTCTATTTACTGCTACTTTAACCTGCGGCACATACGAAAAACAAAATGTGGGTTTTTCGATGTGCCCCATATCTAAGCTCCAGCTTGTCTTTTCTAATCGAAATATCTGATAATCCGAGTAGTGATGGTCCGGTCTTTTACCGAATTACCTGCATAAGTTGCAAGTTCCTTCCGCAGCCAATTGCCGACGGAATCAAAATCCGAATAAGTAATTTCGAGTTTTCCGTCTCCGAGAAAAAATACTTCCGTGCGTTCGGTATCCCTGCCATTCTCGCGCCGGTAGTCGATCGTACCTGTTATTTCGCCGGTACCGCTCTTGATTGTGGTAATCGAGTTCTCATTATCATATACACGGGAGTAGCTTACGCCAAAAAGCACCCGGTCTTTCACATCCCGATGTACTACGGAAACCGGAAGTCCATCATCGGTATAATCATAGATTACATGCCGGATAGGTAACTCACGATAGTCATAACGCACATGTTCAGAAAGCTTTCCGCCGGAGGTGTATGAGTACACGTCTCGTCGGTTCAATTTGCCTTTTACAAAACGCTCCTCCGCGAGAAGCCTTCCTTCCTGATCGTATTGCAGCCGCGCGGCAATGACCTCAGATCCATCGGGTTTTCTTTCGATCGCCTCAACGATGCTCTCGGCAGGCCGCTCAAAAAGGAGAAGTACCGGAAACTCGTCGCCCACCCGTGTTGTAAGTTCTTTTTCGACATCTCCAGCCGAACTGTACTCATAAAGCCGTTGTTCGACCCGGTTTTCACCGCTATAGAAGCTGGCATCCTTAAGCAGACCACCCCGGTATGTCAGATATGCCGTAGGGGTCCATGTCCCGTCAGGCTGAGAATCCTGCTCCTGAATAATGAAACTGTCCATGGAAACCGCGCTGTCGTACTGCCACTCCAGCCGTCTCAAACCACCATCGGATCTTCTCCTCTGAATAAACTCAATATATTCCTGGGGAGCGCGAAGTACCGCTCTTCTCGTGAGCTCACCGTTTTCCCGTTCTTCTAGAAACTGTACCGATCCTGCTGCATCAAGCGGAATATCCGGTTCATACACTAATGTGACATTTTGAGCCGATACCAATCCCCCGCCGAGTAACAGCAAGCAGCAAAGAGGGAGAACGAAGTTTTTTAACATACAGACGCGATCCATAGGGAAAGTATCGCCTTAAAACAGCGTGTCTGTCAAAGAAAATCCTATCGTTACTTACTCCCTTTAGCTAATCACCACTTCACGGCCGGACTTAGCCGACTCGTAAATGCCGTCTATAATTTTCTGAACCGCCAGAGATTGCTCCGGCTTGCACTCTAACTCCGCTTTTCCGAGAATGGCATCGATCCAGTTCTGTACCCGGTCGCAATGAGGATATTTGATGTTCACGCCCTGAGGTTCCACGACCTCATATTCACCCGGTACTTGTGAATATCTAAATACCTTCGCAGGATATACCTGAGCGCCGCCCTCAGTACCGAAGAGTTCAACATTATTTTCTGAAGAAGACTCCTGATGTCGAGCCCATGAGACCTCCAACTGCAGAGTGGCCCCGCCTCTTAGCTTGATCAGGGCTCCTGAAAAATCGTCCACGTCAAACACGGTCTCTTCCCGATCAGATTTACCCCAGCCGCCTTCGCCGAGACCCCGATTTCCAAACTTTGTATGAGAGAAACCCGAGACAGTTTCCGGCTCGAAATTCCCCATTAAGGAAAGACAGAGATCCATTGCATGAACCCCGATGTCCAGCAGCGCTCCGCCGCCTGACTTTGCCTTGCTGCCGAACCACGTACCGAGCTTTGGGATACCCGCACGCCGCAGCCAATATGCTCTGCCATGATAGATCTCTCCCAGATCTCCTCGATCAGCGATAGTACGAATTGTCTGAGAATCCGCTGCAAACCTTTGATTCATACCCACGCATAAAACCTTGCCCGCGCTCTTCGCAGTCTCAATCACATTCGCGGCTTCAGTTTTATTCATCGCAAAGGGTTTATCCAGCAGAACATGTTTTCCCGCCTTCAGAGCCTGAATTGCGGCAGGAGCATGGAGAAAGGTCGGCAAAGCGATAGAGATAGCATCAATATCCTTGTCCGCCAGGATTTCATCTATTGATGAATACTTCTTAGGAATTTTGAATTCGGCACGTATATCCTCCGCTCTCGATTCATTCGAGTCGGCAATTGCCGCAAGCTCGGCATCCGCATGGCTGGCTGCTCCGCTGCAATGGCTCTTAGATATGGCCCCCGCACCGATAACTCCAATTTTCATCGCACTCATCTGTTTCTCCTTTTTTATTGAGGACAAATCGTACCAGAATCTCAACGGCGGGTAAACAAGATTGCTCAGTAGGATGGACATATCCGAAAAAATATTTTATAGATAGAAAGCTTCTTTATAGGAGCAGGAGTTACGTTAATACATGGCAATCAGTGAGAACAGAAAAGTTTTTTTTCTCCATCCGCAGGCAGTTATACAGGACGAACTGGTTCGTGCCCTCATCGAGGCAAATTACGAAGCTTATCTGCTCCGAAACGCGGCTGACGCCAAAACCGTACTCAAAGAGTATCCTAACGCTCTGCTCTTCCTCCAGATCGACTCAGGAATGGAGGAAGAAGCGTGGCTTGCCTATATCGATGATTTAAAATCAACCCCATCGACTCAGGATCTTACCATCGCTATCGTTTCCGTTCAGCCGGATGAAACAATCCAGAGTACATTCTTGGAAAATAGCGACAATATCTCCCACGGCATCTCATACGGCTCGTATAATTATGAGAGAACCTACAAACAAATAGACAACATACTCTCAGACGAGAAAACGCGAGTTCCAAAGAATATTGCCAGGGGCACCTTTTCCGAGACCCCTCGGGTGTCGCTCCATTTCGCAAGAAATGACAATCGATATGAGGGCGTGCTGCGGGATATTACAATTTCCGGTGTAACCTGTAGATTAATTCAGGATGAAACTTTTCCGAGCAATCTCCCGATACCTGCGATAATTATTAGCTACGGGAAGAAGCAATTAACGGTAAGCGGCACGATCGCCGGATCCCATGGAGAATCAGAAAAAATCCATCTCATACTTTTTAATGACGATTGTAAGAAAACTCAAGCGTCGGAAATTTACGACCTGATTCAAGTGGGGATGCAGAGGGAAATTGAAGATCTCATCGCCGCAAAAGGACACAAAAGACAGGTAGTTACAAAGATTCCACGGTCCCAATTATACGGTCGAAAGTAACCGCCATGTTCGAGGCATTATCTATGAGTTACGATCAATCCCAAGCATTTCTTCCCACAATTGGATGATAATCTGCTGAGCATACGGTCCTCTGCCTGACGATCTTGCTGCTTTGAAAATTTCATCCGTCGCGGCAGTCATCGGCACGGGTACATTCTGTGATCTCGCAAGAGACAGCGCGTATCCAAGATCCTTGAATAGGATATCTACTGAGCCCCCTGGCGTATAATCCTGATTGATGATACCCGGCCCGGCCACATCCAAAACATGAGACCCTGCCCAGCCATCCTTAATCGCCGCGTAAATAACCGCTGGATCGACACCGTTTTTCATACCAAGAGCAAAACTTTCAGCGATAACTGAAAAGGTGGCTCCGACGATCATATTGTTCACCAGCTTGGTGACGCCGCCTGAACCGACCTCGCCGACAAGAACGACCGATTTCCCGATAACATTGAAAATAGGCTTGCATCGGCCAAACACAGCCTCGGTTCCACCAACCATAAATGCAAGGGCCGCGTCTTTCGCCCCCCTTTCTCCGCCGCTCACCGGAGCGTCTAGAAAATCAACACCATTGCCCGACAGAACCGCGGCAATTTCTCTGGAAACTGTCGGCTCGGTAGTACTCGTATCGATTACTGTCTTCCCGGGCTCAAGAAACCGCGCCAATCCCAATTGGCCAGTAACCACGTCTCTTACTATCTCGGAACTTGGCAGCGAGAGCAAAACTATGTCGGCGTAGCCGGCTACATCTGTTATGCTTTCCGCTTTCCGCGCCTTTTCTATCGATTCTCTTTTTCCTGCATCGATATCATAGACTATGGTGTCGTACTTCCCGCTCAAATGGCGAGCCATATGACCGCCCATCACACCGAGACCAATAAACCCGAGCTTTTCGGTCATTACGTTCCTCCCTAAACAGACACCTGATAGAGCGCGTACTCGCCATACTCAGGATTCGACGCAACTATCGCGTCTCCGCCGGCACTTCGCAATACATCAAGATTAGTAGTGCCGGAGCCCTGGTCAATTACCAGCTCTTCCATGGCAAAAGGATCCCGAGATGTTACGCGGAAACAGACAAGATTCTTCGTCCCGGATCGATTTCCCGCGATCACTACGGCTTCTCCCGTTAGTTTCCCGGTCCAGAGGCCGTGGCCAAAACCAAGTTCCATAGAGAAAACTCTTGTCCATGTGGATCCTATCTTCTTATAGATGGTCATGGCGTCGCCGTGGAAAGGTTCGATAACCGCCAGTTCGTCTTCTCCGTCGCCGTCAAGATCAGCAAAGCAGAACTCACTCACCGCTTTGTCAAAGAGCCTGTCGATTTTCCACAAATCATCGCCTGCCAACGGCGGCGAAATCGCAAATATTCCCTCATCAGCTGACACAAAAGCAGATTCAATCCCCTGGTATTGCCCGGTACTCATGCCATGGTTTCGGTGTATGCCGTCAAAAATTTTTTGCGCTTCCCAGGGACCTGCGATGCTGCCGGGAAACTGTGCCGCGTAAACCGCTCCTGGCTTTGACCAGTCATCCTGGAAATCCTTGCCGCCGCAGACCGTGGCGGCTATGAGAAACGATTCGCTCCCTCTGCTGATACCGGCGATACGGTGAACAAAGGGCAGGTCAAGGACGCGGAACCCGCGCCAAGGGATGTTAAAACCATCGATCGATATAAACAGATGGATCCCGGCGGTTTCGGCTTTGAAGATAGGATAGAAACCTGTGATCATGAGCATAGCATCATCCCGATTTGGAACCTCGGCGAATCCCATACAGCCTCCCGGCGATGTCGCGATAACAGAAGGGGTCAAAGAGGCAATAGGGAAGACCATGCCGGGACCGGTTCCCTCAGCCGCGGCAACAACGCAAGGTTGTCCCAACAAGGTCATCGCGTTGATTGAGTATCCGTCCTCAGCTTTGCTTAGTCGCTTTTTTTCGAAGTTCATATTTCGCTCCAATTGATAGATCACGGCATTTCAAAGGTCGCGCCAATCTTACGATATATGCCGCTCGTCCGCCAGCCGCGCGGTGAAGTCGCAAAAAAAGACCAGGCAGAAATTCCACGCGGAATAGAATACCACGTAAAACCAATGCCTGGCCCTGGGAAACCAGCTGAATCAGAAGCGATTAGTCGTCCTCTTCGTCTTCCTCATCCGGGTCATCATCTTCGTCTGAATCGAGTTCATCATCACCATCTAGGTCTTCGCCGTAATCCGCTGACTCTTTGATATTGTCTTTGATGACATCGCGTATTTCATCGAGAACCGTCGCCTCATCCATGTCTTCATCAATTGTAATGGTATCACCTGAAACCAAACCAAGATCCGTAAAATCAATATCGTCGCTGTTAGTCTCGGTATTCGAAAAGTCGAACCATTTTTTCAGCCGGAAAGCAATGATAATAGAATTGGTGATATTCTCATCTACTGTGAAACCTTCGGAAGTTCCCGCAGCGCCAGTCAGTTCAAACTCCTCATCAATGTCATATGCGAGCTCAAAATCATAGGTATTTGTGCCGTCATCATATGTACCGAGCAGATAGATGCTCCTGCCGAACAGCGGATCAGTATTTTCCACGAGAGAGGTATCATCCTCATCTAATTCATCACCTTCAATTTTATCAAGCTTTATCTCAATCTCTTCATACACGCCTGAATACACAAGGGTCAGGTCCGGAGTTGGCGTTATGGTGTCTGCAATAAGATCCACAACAAAAGGCCCTTCGAAATCGGTTGAGGTATCATCCGCCTCATCCAGTTCTTCTTCATCTGCGTGTTCATCGGTCTCGGCGAGTTCAAACTCTATTTCCTTGAGAGAAAGCAGCGCTTCGTCCAGGGTAATGGTACCGATTAGCGCACCGTCCTTACCAGTGACATCAACTGCCAGAGTCACACCATCGCCCACTGCCATGGTAGTCACGGCTGCCGGCGCGGTTCCTTGAATAGCCAGATCAATCTGACCGGCTGGAATACCGTTGATCAGCAGAGGTGTCACCAGGGGTGTTTCACATGCAGCAAACGATGCAAGCACGAAAACCGCGAATGCCGGCAATAACCAGTTTATCGATTTGTACGTTTTTTTTCTCATTTTTTCCTCCAGGGATAATCTTTACAAAAAAGGTAACACATCAGTCTCCAAAATTCATTTTTTATGACAATAATTATCATATTTATAAACTAACTCTTCGACCCGGCCAGATTGCCTGGATTAATCCTGGTATGGTTTGGGCTGATCTTCTACAATATGAGTACAGTGAGAAATATTAAAGCCAAGAAACAGGCATGACGTCAAAGGCTACTGCACACGAGAAAACAGTAAAAACTGCAATCAGAAAAAGCGATTTATCCGGCTCCTTCGTAGTGGGCAAGTACCGGTTCTCACCATACATGGCGTGTGAACACGGCTGCGTATACTGCGACGGCCGGGCTGAGAGATATTTCGTGGAAGGAAACTTTGAACGCGACATTATTGTCCGGCGCAACCTTCCGGAATTGCTGAAAACTGAGGTGCCGAAACTCCGTGAAAAAGGCTTTATTGCGATGGGCTCGGGCATAACCGACGCGTATCAACCGCTTGAAGCGGAACTCGGGATCACGCGGAGCTGCGCTTTGGTTCTGGAAGAGTTCAACTCACCAATTACCATAATGACAAAATCCGCCTTAGCCTCCCGCGATATTGACGTGTGGTCCAAAATAGCGGAAAAATCCAGCGTACTTTTCCTTGTTTCGCTTACTTTTGCCGATGATGCAGACCGGCAAATATTCGAACCCGGTGCATCGACAGTTGAGGAGCGGATTGACACTCTGATTCAGTTTAAAAAAGCCGGCTGCCGCACCGGTGTCCTGGCGATGCCGCTGCTTCCTTCCATCAGCGACACTGATGAAAATCTCCATGCCCTTTTTCGTAAACTCGTCGACGCGGAAGTTGATTTTGTGATGCCCGCCGGGCTCACGCTGAGGCCGGGACGTCAGAAGGATTTCTTTGTTAAAACAATCAAGGATTCCCATCCGCATCTGCTTGATGAATACCGGCACCTCTACGGAGAGAACCGGGAATCGGGAATGGTCATTTCTGCGTACGATCGACAGCTGCGTAAAAGGTGCGGCGGGTTGAACCTGAAATATGACATGCCCTTTCTGGTGCCTCATTACATATATCGTGATCAGTTGCACGCTTATGACGAGATAAACGTGCTGCTGGCTCACATGATCGAGCTATACGACTCTCGGGGAATAGACACCAGGCCGTTGAAAAAGAGCCGCGTTCGGCTAATCTCATGGATTACAGAGAGAAAAAGGGAATATAACCGACGACGATCCCTTTCTTTCAGGCGATTCGATTGGGATGTGAAGGAAATGGTGAGTTCAGGAGATATAAACGCGGTAGTTGAGAATGATAAATTAGGTGATTTTATCAGTGAAATCATAATCGGCCGAAAGCTTTTTGACTACCGGTCCCTGAAACTCACTGACCCGAAATCCAGTCCGGATAGTTTTCCTGAAGAAACAACCTGAATTCTTCAAAAACATCGTTCTCCGAGCCGGAATATGGAGGCAGCAATCTCAAGGGAAATGAAATATCATCAAACTTGCAGAAAAGCTTATCATACGCGCCGTCTATATGGGACCCGGGATTCATTGCCTGGCTCAGGCCGTCTCTAATTCCGCTCAACTCCTTAAAAAAATGAGCAATCAATCGCTGATTCCCGGCGACACAGGCAGAGTAAAACTCTTTGGCTTTGTTCCAGTTGATAGTGGTGAAAGATATGAGCAGACCCGCATCGTAACCGGCCATCCCGGCTGATCCAAAAGCAAACTCCGTGAGAAAGTGACGCATATCCGGTGCTTTCGTAAAAAGATCGTACAGGTGCATAGCCGAATCATTACCGCTTTTGGACGCTACCAGATTAGGATATAACGCGGACAGCTCGCCATATTCGTCCGGAGTCAACTGGCGCTTTGATCGTGCCACGTTATAATGAAGAAACTGCACATCCGGGAATCTCCCGCAAGTTTCGGCGAAAAAGCGCCGGATCTCTGTTCCCGTGCACGCGCCCCAGGCGGGAAGGGAGATCTGCACCTCATCGACCCCGAGATCCCGGCTGTACTCGATTCTTTCGATGATTGTGTTCAATGACAGGCTGATTACACCTATCATGGGTTCAGCGCCAAGGCTTCTCATTTTCTCAGTAAAGAGTTTAGATATTTCGCGGAATTGAGTATCACTTACCGCATATCCTTCTCCCGCGGTGCCGAATATGTACAGATTTGTAGTCCCGTTTCGCACGAGAAACTCAATTTCGCGAATAAAGGCCGCTTCATCGAGAGAAAAATCCTCGTTCCAGGGCAGGCAGCAGGTGCCTAATATGCATCTCTTGTATTTCATCAACAGTACCCTCCGAGCTTATTATACTCCTACCACTTTGGGATTCAAGGAAATCGATACAGATACTCCAATACCAGGCCGAACCTTAAATAAGGTCAGCTTTTAAGCTGCCCAATACCAGGGCAATCGCATTAAAAAATCGCACCGAAAATAAGTTTTTCACGATATTTC
>JABGPX010000522.1 GCA_018644745.1 Spirochaetales bacterium | reverse complement strand
AAGTCACGCTTTCTAAAAGGTGCAGCAAAAAAACGCAGCAGGATTCTGAAAGGAGACAGCCATGCAATTCTCACACCGTTTTTACGGTTTTTCAATATCTTTTCGACAAGATACGGCGTTACGGTTTCTACTTTGTCAGCGATGATGTTAAATATTTTCTTCGCCTTCTCGAATTCTTCCGGAAGTGCCGCCATCGGCGAGGTGAGTAGATCGGTGACGACCATGCCCGGGTAGAGAGCTCCTATTTGCACTGGTGTATCAGCCAGCTCTTTCGCAAGAGATTTATTTACATAATGAAGGGCACTTTTTGTCATCCCGTATATTGTGAGAAGCTGCCCGTTTCTCCCGTCGCTGCCGTACCCTTCCATGGAATAGATTTGCCCGCTCCCATTGTTCAACATTCCTCGCACGGCGACTCTGAACCCGTTGATAGCCCCAATGATATTGGTGTCAACTATTCTTCCTACTTCATCCTCATCAATCTCGTGGAGACAAGCCCATGACTGACCAACACCTGCGTTGTTAATCCAGATAGCAATCGTACCAAGTGCTTCTTCCGCCCGGTTCCATAGTGTTTGGACATTTTCTGATGACGCTACATTACACGGAAATCCAAAGATCATTTTCGGATCATATGCCGATGACAGCTCCAAGACTGCTGCGTCAATCCCCGCCTGTGTTCTTCCGCTTAGTGTTACCGCGCAGCCCCGCTCGAGAAATTCCACAGCAAGACCAAGTCCAATTCCCCGGGTACTTCCAGTAATGACAACGTGCTTGTAAATCAACTGTGCCCACCAGGAATTCTCATCTCGGGATCCTGTTTCCAGATAAAAAGGAAAACACCCGCCGAGGACAGAAGCAGACCGCACACAATTACTATGATTGCCACGGGCAGCATGCCGGACAGCAGTTCAGAGACAGATTCTTGAAGACCATAATCAACCCACCGAAGAAATTGCGGAACTGCGCCGGCGGCCGCCCTGGAAACAACCTGTCCCAGGTATCCAGACCAGCTCGAGACCGTAACCGCGATAGCGGTACCGCCTATAAATAGGCCGACGCCGAGCGCCGCAAGGCCGCTGCCGGCGCGGCGGAAAATAAAACAAAGAAGGATAAACAAAACCGGAACGGCGTACTGAAGCAGCGTGAGTATCATCCGCACTCTTCCCAAGTTGACAATTATCCTGTCCAGATCATCTTCAGGGATCTCATCTGCCAGATCGAGTGCGGAGGGCAGACGGTTAATTTCGCGATTAATCTCTAAATACACTTCAGTATCGAAATCGACCCTCGTGCTCTCCATAAAGGCATTTTTGAAGCTGTTAATTGATATCGGTAAGGATAAAGTCTTCTCCCGCCCCGTAAATACTTGATGAATGTTGAATAACATTCTTTGGGATGTTCGCGAGAACCACTCCGGATTAAATCCATCAACTGCGGCATCGAGAATGTAAGGATTCAATTCCGCGGGAATTCTCAGCGATAAGGCTTTGCGCAAATAGTCGAAGGTTCCATCGACGGTATCTCTATGAATAACGGGATCATAAAGGGGAGTCAGAAGGCGATCAATTTGAGTAGAAGTGTAAGCAAAGGAAAGCATGGTTCGATCGATGCGAAAAGCAATTTGGGCCAAGATAACGCTCAAGCTTAAAAGAATACATATTATGATAAGGAGGAAAATTTTACCAAAATTCATTTCGCGCATATTAGCACAGGGACTTCCCCCGCACAACCGAAGCTCATTTGACCATAATCACGGTTTCTCCAGGCCCAATATCGCCCAGAATTACCCGAATTTGTTTTCTCTTTTCGTTATACCGCCAAGCCAAATCCATTGTTGTCTCTGCTCGAGTTAATCTGATATCCGCAGGCGCAGCATCCGCATATATGGAAAGAGAATACCGTCGCCTCGCAGGCATCCGATTAAAACTTCCTTCCCTATCTCCGATTGTTATCTGCACCCCGCCATCTACAGTTTTCAATTTGATTAGCGTCCTGGCGATCTCTCCCTGTTTATATAACTCGGTAATGCCGTCATCTTCACACAACACAAAGCTGATTTCAGCGCCGGGGAAAATCTGCAGATTTATGCTGTCTTGAATCCGTTGACCAATGAAATCTCGCCTCGTCCGTCTGGGTATGATAGTGCCAGGACGCACAAAGAGGCCTCCGCCCCGCCCGCTGGGAACAACATAGTCCAATTCGCGGCCGCCTTCATAACGGCGGCGGCTCCAATAATCAATCCATTCGCCTTCCGGTAAATACACCTTGCTCGAGAATACTGAGACGAGAAAGGCATCTCCAAACATGTACTGGGTCAGCAGTTCCCGGCAGTTCATGTCGTCCGGGAACACCAATTCCATTGCCCGCATAATCGGCATACCGCTTTGATAGGCTTTGTGCGCCATCGAGTAGATATAGGGAAGAATGGCATAATGAAATCTGTTATAACGGAGAAAGATTTTTCTCATCTCGGTGTCTAGCAGCCATGGATGGCGCCAATACGCCCAGCTGCAGATCTGAGACCATGGCTGAAGGAAGCCAAAGTGAATACCTTCAGGCGAAAAGATTTCCATGTCGCAAGATGTATTTACATGTCCTGAAAGCCCGTGATTGAGCATCGACGTAAGAGGCTTCGGTCCACCCCCGGTGTCACCGGCCCAGGTCGCTGCGTACCGCTGAATCCCCGCGTATCCTCCGGAACTGTATATCAAAGACCTCTTCCCCGTATACTCGACATAACCGCGATCCATCTGCTTGTTGAGAATAATCGGGTACAAATTATGATTTGCGTCATCGCCCAATCCGTTGCCGTACATTCTATCCGGGTGTTCATTTACCTGATACGCGCCATCCATCTTGAAAGCCCTCGCACCGTCATCAACAAACTTCTCCAGATGCTTGAACCAGGGCTCTTCAGGAATTGTGGTGGAATCCAACCGCCTCGGGTTGTGGCCGAAGTGATCATCCTGTTCGAAGTCATCCTCATGCCGCGCCATGCTTGCCGGAGTTTCAATCCTGGAATCACCAGCTGCCTCGCCTTCGCCGCCGAGGGAGGGCGCACGCCGCTGCGCACGCCGCTCCTCCTCCCATGTAAGGTCATACTCACAGCACAGCCAGAGACTCAACTTGAACCCGAGCCTTCCCGCAGCCGCTGCGAATGTCTGGGGACTTTCCTTGCCCCGCACCCACGGCGGGATATAGAACCGCTCATGATGCCACTCTTTAGTGGTGCTCGCATCGTAATAGTTCTCCATCCAGCCCGGCTCGAGACCAATGGTGTCGCAGGGCATCCCATGCTCACGGAGTTTCTGACAATCATCTAGCATCTCTCGAGCGTTGACCTGTTGATTGGAAACA
>JABGPX010000387.1 GCA_018644745.1 Spirochaetales bacterium | reverse complement strand
GGATTCTTCGCAACTCCGAGCCTGAAAAACTGACTTTCATTGCCCCTGGCCAGATAAAAAAGGTCGGCCGATTTAAGCAGCTCAGTGCATCGCTCTACCAGCCAATAGGGCGAGATAAAATCCCGGTCTCCGGCCCTTAGTATGATTCGCTCGGGAGGATATTGGAAACCGAGGTAAAGAACCGCCGAGTTTCCTTTTGGTGATTAGCCGGACAGGAATGAATGCGTACCTATAGGGTAGTGCTCCTCCTCCCCGAACTCGGCGCCGAGAAAGAGCAACCGAAGGCCGAGATTGGAGTTGGCCTTATGAAATCGCTCCGCAAGATGAAGAGCCAGAGCGAGATTTGCAGCCCCGTCATCGATATCGTCGCTATTTTCCCTGGTATTGAGAGGTGCGGCGATGATGAGCTCATCAGAAGTGGTTCCGGGATAGACTACCTCTAGCGAGGTCGAATATGAGTGACGATCGCCGACCTCGTAGAAGTTCTCTGCCTGAAACTGAATGCCGAGTTCCGACAGCCTACCGCTTATGTAATCGACAGCCTGCCGCTCTCCCTCTGACCCTTCTATTCGGGGGTAGATGCTCTTGAAAAATGTATAATGGGTATGAAAGTCGGACACCTCCTGGGCGCCGACGCGAGGCGCCACGATAAGGATGCACAGGCATAGGAGTATAGCACCCGTGCGAAGCGACTTGCCTGGTGGGAACATGCAATTGTTCTATTAATCAGCGCGACGGCATGAGCAACCAGAAAATCAGGTAGAAAAGCAGACCCGCTCCGCCGAGAAGCGTGAAGACTACCCACCCGATTCTCACGGACTTTGGCTTCCATCCAAAATACCTCGCGATTCCAGAGCACACACCTGCAACGACACTGTTGCCTTTATTCAACGCCAATTTACCTGCCATTTCCTTACCTCTTCTTCATCTGTTGGTTTATTCTATCATCCCTTTGAAAACCCGTGCATATTGGGAAAGCACACCGTCCGCGTCATGTTCACTGCCGGGCTTATGTATCACTTCCACAGAAAAGTAACCATCAAAACCGGCATCGTTGAGCAGTTTGAGCGGCGTAGCGTGATCGAATACTCCTTCGCCGAGGGGAGCCGGTTCTATTTCTCCTTGGTCTCCGTATACGCCGTCATGAGCATGAAGGTGTCGGGTGAGAGAACCGACGGTTACCATGGTTTCCTCGGGTTTCTCCATAAATCTTTGCGGATGCATCAGATCCCAGAGAACTTTCAGATTCGGATGGTCTACCTCGAGAACGACGGCGCGCACCTGGGAGGATACACACCATGAATCATGGGTTTCCATCAAAATAGTTACGCCCTTCTCCTCCGCTAAATCGAGTATCTTTTGATAGTTTTCGGCGGCCCGTTTAACCATAAAATATACTTCACCATCTCCGCGCTCTCCGCCGAAAGTTCGCAGATAGGGACAACCAAGATCCGCCGCCAGCAGTATTCCATTTCTCGCTTCTTCCAGACACTTTTCTGTCTCTGCTGCATCGGGGCTTGCAAATCTGGCCCCTGTGGCGACACAGGATATCGTAAGCCCAGCATCTTCGACGCGTAATCGAAGCTCATCTCTTGCTTTTGAAGGCATATCAAACTCGATGCCGGCCGCGTGTCCCCAGTCGACGCGCGGCTCGAGGCCGGTGTAGCCGTATTCTTGCATTTTGTCTATAATTTTTGAGATTTCCCAGTCGGGACAAACACTTGTCATCGTCGATAATTTGATCATCCGGTTACTCCTGGCTGCTTTGCTACCGACAGTATACCTGTCTGAACTCACCTCGACAATTCGTCCCGGGCTACCATCAGTAAGAAACAATGATACAATAGGTCAGCATGTTCTTTGGAGTTAGTTTGTGAAAATTGCCTGCTCAACCACAGTATTCTCCACCCGGTCTCTTGAGGAGGCTCTCTCCGGTATTGCCGCGAGAGGATACAAGTACGTGGATTTGCTCATGATGGAAAACTGGGCACACATAAATCCATCGTCTCTTGTTGATGATTTAGATGCATGCTCCGATCACATTCTCGAACTACTGAAAGAAAACTCTCTGGAGCCTGTCGCCCTCAACACACATGGCAGTGCTGATCTGGCATCATCGGACATGGCGGATATCAAGCAGAACCGCCGGGAAGGTATGGCGCTTGTGGATTTTGCGGAGCGGATAGGCGCGCCTGTTCTGGTGGCGCAGCCGGGATCCGCAGCGAATAGTGCCGGGTTTGAGTCGGCGATGGCCGCCTCTGTCGCGGTGCTGACCGATATTGCTGAGTATTCGCATAGCAGAGGAATCGTATTGGCAATTGAGGCCCATTCCGGCTCTTTGGCTGAAAAGTACAATGACGCTCTTAGGATGGTGGCCACGGTTCCGCATCTTAAAATTGCCTATGATCCAAGCCATTGCATCATGATGGACCTCGATATGACCGACAGCCTCGCGCTGCTTGAGTACACCGCCCATATTCACTTACGCAACGCGGTAAGCGGCAATTTCCAGGCACCAATGAGCGATGGGATACTGGATTTCAAGTGGATTTTGGATTCAATCGATTCCGCTGTGTATCGCGGCGCTATTTCCATTGAATACCTTGATAATAGAGGCGAAGAGATCCTTGATGATGTCGATGGGTTGAAGCGTTTGCTTGATTCCCGGTATCCGGTTTAACCAGGATAATACGCGCCGGTTTCAAGCAGAGAGGTTTATGCCGATTCGGTCTTCGATTTCCGAGGTAGATTCGATACCGTTTGCGCCGATTATTTTCCGAAACCTGATGAAACAGCTCTTGATCGCTTTTTGCATTCCGTTGCTGGTTTTCACATCATCTTCCCACCACCAGTTCTTTATGATGATATTACCGGTCTCCCTGTTCCGGCCCGGCTCAAATCGAGCGATAAAACGGTCACCATATAATACTGGAAGTACATAGTATCCGAATCGTCGCTTGCCTACCGGTTTATATACTTCCCAGACATAGTCGAAGTTGAACAATGCCCTTATCATTTTTCTATCCCACAGCAGGTTGTCTAGAGGCGCGATAATCGACGCTTTCGCTGCGACCCGGTTTTGTACCTCATCCAAAATCGGCAGATCCGCGGTACGGATGAAATAAGGTTTGGTTATACGATCGATAACAATCTCCCGAACTTCATAACGTTCAGCTAGGCAGCCGAGTATCTCCTGGCGCTCACGGCTCTTTACACCATGTATTTGCAGCCAAGCGTCGCCTGATTGGGCGGGTAGCAATCCCACGCCTCCGAGGCGGCGATAGACATGCCACGTCTGAAAAGCTTTCTCTGAACTATGAGGATTCGGCGCACTGAGCAGCTCCGGCGCGATGTGGTTTTTGTCGAA
>JABGPX010000862.1 GCA_018644745.1 Spirochaetales bacterium | reverse complement strand
GGAAACTGACAGCTTTGCTTTCGCGGTACGGCTTCTGGAGAAAACGGGGGTGGTTGTTGCGCCCGGGAGAACATTCGGGAAAATGGGGAATCATTTTATCCGCATATCCCTAGCCGCGCAGGAGAAAGAAATAGTGACCGGTCTGAACCGACTCGTGGAATATTACCGTACCTGCTAACCGCCTACCCTTCCCGCCGTCTCGGCGGTAAGCATCTAAAGAGTCGTTGTATGGGAATAGGCTGACCACCGCCTTTTTCTCTATCGAACTGAAGGTGAGCGTCGGGGATAGGCTCAGAGCAGCTGCGGCCACGCTGCGCCAAGGGCAGAAATCGCGTACGTCGCCAGCCAATGCGTCCCGACATAATCGCTGCCGTTTATCCACACCAAACCCGAGTCGATATTAGCCTGAGCGGTTTCCAAAAATACACTGCAACGCGGATCCCCGTGACCCAGCACCGCCGCAAGTTCGCGCAGCGCCCAAGCCCGGTGAAATGCCAGGCCGACCAGGTGCCCCAGCAGAGGATCGCTCGCGTCGGTGATAGCCGGCGGCGCCAGGAGCATTGCCAGCTCTCTCATCCCGGATTCGGGCAAAAACTGGTCCAGCCAACCGCCAAACTCATCGGCAGGCAGCACCCGGCGCATGAGATTAGCCTCAGCTAGACAGGGCGAAAGGAAATCCTGGCCCGACGGTTCGTAGGCCAACGGGCACCTGGTATCATCGGCGAAGAAGGTCTTTGCGCGATTACGAAGCGTGCCGGCAAGGGCCTGGTTTCCCGCATCCTCGGCATAAGCGATCATAAGAGAGAGCGAAAACGCGGAGTTCTGGTGGACTCCGTGTCTGATTGGATACGTCAATCGGTCAAAATACTCAATCGATCTATCTGCAATCAGTTCCTCCAGTGGCTTGAGCGCTTCCCGCCACGATTTCGCTTCTGGATTCGAAAGCAGAGAAAGCTCGCGACAAAGGACGAGGAACCATGCCCACCCGTACGGGCATTCGAAAAAGTATTTGTTTGCTGCTGACAGGTGAGTTGCCTCAGCGGCAATTCTGTCGGCCGTGAAGTGGTCATTGAAGAGAGCGCGCATTTCGTTCGCGCATTCGACGCTGGGATAGAGTCTGAGCACGTGGGCCATCGCCCAGTGGCCGTGCACCGACGAGTGCCAGTCAAAACAGCCAAAAAAAACCGGATGTATGTCCCGGGGAGCGCCGGTCTGCGCGTCGCTGCCGAGAACATTGGGGTATTCCCTTTGAACACAGTCGATAGCGTACCGAATGAACTTTGCGGATATATCAAGTGTGAGCGCTCTGACAGATTGGTGAGACATAATGCCCATTGTAGAAGCTTTGCCGCAGCGTGGGAACGGTATGTCGGAACCAGTTATGTAGTCAGAGACCTCCGCAGCAAGGTAGGCGACGGCACCCTGCAGGCCGGAGGTTTCGCCCATTCGGCCCATCGGAACCCGCTCCATCCAACGCGGAAACATCTCGGCGCCGCACTTCGGACACACGAATTGATCGCCCGGGGCGCGCAGCCCTCGTACACCTTCGCCGGAAGTCGGGCCCATGCACGTTTGCGGGCGTTAACATCGACCTCTCCCGCCTACCACCGAGGCGTGTCCAGTTGGGCCAGATTATCGCAGAAGGTCTACGAGGTGGATCCTTTTATCTGCCCAAGTGTAAAGGGACGATGTCGGTGGTCGCGGTTATCGGGGATCCTGCGAAGCGGGAAAGTCTTGTCATCAGAACGCGCCAAATTACCCAAAATTCATATCTTGACTTTTTACGCACAATTCTATGCTCAAAACATACAAGCGTTGCTGGAAATAATATAGGAGCGGTCAATTGGTTTGTGAAATACGCCGGATTACGGGGTGATGCCAGTTTTTCGACGGCAAACCGCAAAAATCCAGAAATGACAGTTCCTATCAGTTCATGGAAGATGGGATGGTTAGTGCGTGTCGGCAGGGAACACCGCTGGGCTTATTATGCAAAGCTTTGCATAATAAGCCATAGCACGCGCACGCGGACCAGATTTTATAAAATTCAGTGAATTGTGAATTAGCGTGTTAATCTATAATCCAAAATATGAGGATTTCTTTTAAGCGCATCAAGAAGAACACGGGCGGTTCCATTTGGGTTCCTTTGCCCCTGTTCCCATTTTGCGACAATTGATTGATTAACATCAAGTATACTGGCAAAAACCGCTTGACTGATATTAAGGGTGTTCCGAATTGATTTAATATCCTCAGGACAAATGGTTATTGCTTGCGAATGTATCCCCAATCGCTTTAAATCGCGTTTACTGAAAGCAGTATTTAAGCCAATTGCATCAAGATCTCTTACAGTTTCTTTGAGAGAGTCCATTGCAGAATTACTCATCTTTACCCTCCAATTCAATAAATATCTTGTTCCTAATAGCCTCAGACCATTGTTCAGGAGAAAATCCGCAGAGCATCTTTGCGAGTTTCCTATATTCTCGCTTTTCCGCATTACTTATATTCCCCTGATCATTTTTAGCAAATCCATGTAAGAAAACAGCTAAAGCTCCCTCGCGATAAATCAAGAGTGTGCGGTACCCGCCACTTTTCCCCTCTCCTCTGCGGGGAACACGAACTTTATAGACTGAACTTCCCAGAGCATCTGAATTTTTGTGTTCGACAACATTGTGTATGGCATCAAGTAGTTCTTGATCGCGAACATGCTCTTTGGTTGCCCACCTAGCGAAGGCTTTGGCTTTTAGTCTCTCCTCACAAAATAACTATAGCACACTGTGCTATAGTTTGCAAGTTAATAAATGCGTTGGCGTTTCCCGATACAATTTTCCAAATGACCAATTTAAAGTTTGTTTTTGAAGACAGTAGAGGAAAGCGACGTAACCACTGGTATGAACTTGATGAAGATATCAGTGTCGAAGGAGTGTTGCTGGGAAACGGCGATCAGAATCATTATATTGTCCAAGGCTCTTCAATCATAACGCATCTGCCTGTCCAGCAATAGAGCTGTAAATCCCTCTTCATCGCTATCCGTTATCTGGAATTCTCCATCGTAATAAATATTTTCCGAACAATGCAGCACCTTTCGGACTTCTTCTGGAGTATAGAAGTTCTCGTATCCATTTTCATAGCCGCTGATTAAAACGGGCAAATCGTCGGGGTATTGAGTAAGAATCTGTTTTAGATCCTTTACGGTGTGCCAGATGTTTTTTTTATTCATTATTGACTCCTCCTATCCTTCTGTAGAATCTCTTTTCATTATTTTATTGTCAACAGAATTGGATTTTAACAGCGCGTCCTTTTTTTTACGCCGGATCAGAATGGTGAAGAATTTCATTATTGAATGAAGCCAGGGAAAAGACCGAAGGCATCATC
>JABGPX010000316.1 GCA_018644745.1 Spirochaetales bacterium | reverse complement strand
CTTGAGAATCCGAGATCATTGAGCAGCAAATCGCGCTGTCTTTCAGCTCGATGGAGTTGGATTTTCAAATCTCGTTCTTCCCGTGAATTAGCCCGATATGCTCTTTGGTTGATCTTACCCGTCGCCTCCTCTATCTGCTGCTGAACAAGAGTATACATTTCACGCCATCGGTCGATTGACCTATTCAATGAACCTGCCTCACCGCTGACCCTGTTGATCGTATCATCTACCCACTGCTCACTAAAGAAATCGGTTTTTGCGAGATCCGACGCGGCCACATCTGACACGGCCCGCAGAAAATGACGCGACACCTCATCCGCTTCGCCCGGTCCAAGCTCTACCGCTTGCTTGGCATCATTTGAGAGCGGATAGCCGTCTGCGCCGAGTTCTAGGATATCTTGCATTGAAAGCGACAGCGCGGCGATCGGTTTCCGAGAAATGTACAAAGCATGCAAATGAGACTCCAACAGCTCCAGGTTGCCTAGGTCGAGTTTCGGTGCCTGAACTACTCCGGCTACCATATCTCTCGAGTTTCGAAAATAATGACGGTCGTGCGGCGCATAACTCGAGCAGAGCGTGTACACAAGTGCGGGCTGCCCTCCACGTCCGGCACGTCCGCTTCGCTGGGCGTAATTAGCTGGATTCGGCGGGACATTACGCAAATGCACGATGTTCAGCTCTTTGATGTCGATCCCGAGCTCCATCGTTGGTGAGCAAAATAAAGCGCTTAATTCACCTTCACCGAATTGCTTCTCTCGAATTTCACGATCTTGGTTCGTGATCTGCCCGGTGTGCTCTCCGCTCAATAGGCGTTTAGCCTGCCGGTAATCCGTCTGGTACAATCGCCGAAAGTATGAGTTTGGTGTCTGTTCAATTGCGCGAAACGATCGGGCTCTTACCGGATCGTCGGAAACATGTTCGCCGTCACCCGCAGTCCAAATAATTGTATCGAGCAAGAGCCGGTATGCGCGCATCGGCCTGCCTTGGGAGTCCTGTGTATCGATGGCTAACAACCATTCGGCATCAGCAAGCGTATCGAAAATGCTCTGCGCGAAATCATCGTAATCCGCTTTCTTTATCTCATCACCGTGATCCCCTGCGACGCCCCGGAGATACCTCCCCAGCATGCTCATGTATCCTGCGCTCTCGCTTTCGAAGGGAACCCGTCTACCGAGCGGCCGAAGCCGGAGTACTTTCGGCGGTGGAAGCTCTTCGTCACCCTCCAATGTCCAAGGAGCCTTTAGCCTCTCCTGAATTTCCCGTTGATTCCCTCTGAGAGCCTCATCCGTGAGATACACCTCGCTGGATATAGCGTACGATTTTCGAAAATAATCGAGGACTTGATATACAATCTCCTGCCTCTCATCCGAAGTACAGCTCGCGAGAAATCCGGCGTTTGCCCAAGCGCCGTCAATAGCGCAGTTGTCCTCAAGATCCCTATATGAAATCTTTAATAACGCCGTAGATTCTAGATTCGGAACGGTGACACGCCATTCACGACGCAGATCCTGAAGCAGGCGGTACATGATGAACTTTCGGAATGTTTCATCGAGCCTTCTCTGCGAAGAAGCAAATTCGCCGGGCGGGCGAAGAGCATAGTTCTCCGGGTTCAGGTCCAAGTTATCGAATACAAACTGATCTATAGATTTGAAATCTAGCATTCCTTGATCAGCGAGAGCGTGGTTAAGAGCCGAGCGAAGCTCGATTACACGCAGGAAATCATTGAAGTGTCCCGCCTGGAAAGCAGCGTCCTGCCGATTATCGGTGAAGCTCAATAACTTCTGATCTTCTGCATCAAAACCGGTTTTCCCCATCTCTCTCAGAATCGCGATACTCAGCATTGTGGTGGCGCTGCACCGTCCTTCACTGCCGAGACGAGAAAGCTTTCCCGCCTCCCTCGCATTTCCGCTAAATATCCGCCCGCTAGTCGGATCAAAAAGCAACAGAGCGGGCATATACCATCCACGCATCGGTAGCGCTTTAGGATCTCGAGAGAAATTGCCGGCCAAATCGTACGAGACTTCTTCAGGCAATCTTCCTTCATATCGCTTTACCGGCGCGGGCAGACCGTCTTTCAGTCGTAGTTCACCATTTCTATCTGTCTTAAACCAAGTTTCCGGCAGTTTGAACAGATCCTCTTCTGGAATCCATTCATCTGGATAGGGGATAAGGTAGCCCATGTTCCGAACTGCCGATCTATCCTCATCTTCCTCATTCTCAAGATCTACCGTATCGTCAAAGCCGCGCGGATCAAACCTGCCTTCATCTTCATTTATCCGAACGCAGAGAAATTCCGCGCCTGAAAGCCTGCTAAATACCGTTGGGAACAGCGGTACACGAGTCCCGTCAATCTCCGCTTCGAGCGCAGGCTCGAGGGTTACATTCCTTTCACCGGCCTCGCCAAGGGACAGATATACTGCTCCCGTCTGCGAAATGAACTGATGAATTTTGTAAGGAAGATAACCGGACCTTTTTCTTGCGCTATTCTTGTCCTGTTCGGCCATAGCCGCGTTCACCTCGGCGGTCCAAAGAAGGAATTTTTCGAGTTGATTCCGGCAGGTCGTTAAGTCTACACCGCTCGTTTCTGCAAGGAGCTCTGCGATTTCCGTGATGGTCATCGGAGGCCTTCGTGACGTGTGGCCGGTTTCCGTGGTGAGGGAGATGCTTCGGTCGATCCAGATTGATATTGGGTGCTGTTCGAGCACCACGTGAGGTGCCTGCATATCGATTGGCTGGAGTAGCGCGTCTCGAAGCGCCTCGCTATCTAGGTTTTGCTCGTTTGTTGAAGCAAAAGAATACGCAAGTGTTTCCCCGATGATCTGATCCGGTTCGAATGACTTGCCAAAAACTTTTGACGCTACTGCGGCCACCTGCTTCTTTTGCTGTGCTTCGTCCCCGCCTGACACCATGGTGGCGGACGTGCCTATACACACCACATCGTGTTCGATTGCCGCGCGTATCCTGCGGATAAGCATTGCAACATCTGCCCCTTGCCGCCCTCGGTATGTATGTAGTTCATCAAATACGAGGAACTGCAACGACTTGTATATCGAAAACTTTAGGCGTTCCTCATGATGCCGTGTTAGCAAGAGCTCCAGCATCATATAATTAGTTAGCAGGATATGCGGGAGCTGTTCCTTGATCTTGTCTCTTTCCGTTTGGTCTTCCTGCCCCGTGTATCTGGCATAAGTAATCGGGAAATCACTTCCCGTCGTGGTTTTGTATTGCTCAGCGAAGTCGTCGAGAGCTTGCTTTTGTGAGTTGATTAGCGCATTCATGGGATAAACAATAACCGCGCGAATTCCCCTTTCTCCGCTTACTCCGTTGACTACCTCCTGCCTGAGGACATGATCAAAGATTGTACCGAGGTATG
>JABGPX010000453.1 GCA_018644745.1 Spirochaetales bacterium | reverse complement strand
ATGTATACAATCCCATCTCCAATGAATACTACTACGCTAATTCAACCTCCGGTCGGGCACTACTAAATGGAAATGAGATCGCGGTCTCCCATACTAAAAGCGTTGCAGACGCGCTTGTTGCGTTTGGCTTTTCTGCAAAGATGAGCGTAATCAATCGATACTACGCAGACTGGCGGATCGTTTTCGACGAATGCAAAAAAGGTATTGCTTGGATATGCCCCGCTCTGAGTATCTGCAATGTGGCCCGAGGAAGAGTGGATGCCTTTATAGATTTTGGGTGTTCGTACCAAGGGCAGGCCGCGGCGTCACTAATTCTGAAGAACGCTGGCGGAGCCATGCGGAACTACATCGGCAGTGATTATCTTCACACGGAACGAGGAGGAATCTTCACTAATGGTCGCGTTGGGTTGCGTATTCTTGAGACGGAAACTACGTGAGTTTCTGTATGTTCGCCGAATGATGGCGAGATTCTAAAACGAGACGCCATTGCACGTAGGAGCCCCAAAGACGACAATAGGCAAAAGAGATCCGGCCCCGACCAACATCGTTTCCTAAGCGGGATTGAATAATACCAGAAATATATTAGCGTCGAGTTCGAGATTCTCAGAAAAGGCATAACCTACGCCGGAGAACGCTCAAAGGCCTGAATATAGCCATCAGAATAATAGATTGCTTTGGGTTTGGCGTCGGGTTAGAATAAAAAAGTAGAAACGCGGCTGAGAATATGGATTTTTCTACGGCTTTGTTATGCGGTCGCGGGAAAATGGTATTATTGAAAAGCTGAGGACTAGATGGAGACTATGAAAAAAATAGCAATAATTGGTGCTGGCAACATTGGGATCGCAATTGCTCAAGGTGTGGTAGACAGCGGACTTTTGCCGGCTGATTGTATCACATTGGCAAGACGGCGTATTCAACTTCTGGACGATTTGAAAGATCAGGGCTTTCGTGTAGAAAACGATAATATTACAGCTGCAAACCACGCTGATATAGTTGTAATAGCTGTTGAGCCTCAACAACTTGACGGCTTACTCAATGAAATTAGTGATGCTTTGAATCCAGAGAAACAGATTGTCATTTCCATAGTCACGGGTGTTCCCATTAGCGAAATGAGGCATCACCTAGGAGATGAATTGAGAATCCTGCGAGCGATGCCCAATACTGCAATCTCTGTCCGCGAATCAATGACTTGTATTGCTACAGATTCTTCTGAAGATGAAGACATTGCCTTTGCATTTTCTCTTTTCGAATCCGTTGGTTCGGTGCTGAGAATATCTGAGGAGGAAATGAATGCAGCAACTGCTCTTGGTGCATGTGGAATTGCATTTTTCCTTCAGGCAATAAGAGCCGCGTCTCAAGGAGGAATAGAAATTGGTTTCAATGCTTCAGACGCACTGACTATCGCTACACAAGCAGCAAAAGGTGCGGCTATGTTGTTGAGAGAATCCGAAAGTCATCCTTCACAGGAAATCGATAAAGTGACAACGCCAAGGGGCTGCACTATTGCTGGACTAAACCGACTAGAGCATGAGGGATTTAGCTCTGCTCTGATTCAGGGAATCAAGACATCGGCGGACAAGGCGGCGCAGCTATACCCAAAAGCTGCCCGTAAAGATACAGAATGACCGCAATCGGTTGCAGTGGATTTGGCGCTGTGTATTGGGAGATAGCGCTAAAAGCTTATATATCGGTAGAATATGCGGGTTACAGCAAGAAATGCAATGTACGCAAAACTGCTTAGTCGAACGATATCCGCACCAAATTCTGGCTTTAGTCAAAGCGGTTATTGCTTGTGCTAATAATTAGATATGAGGACTAAATTGACATATAATGACTGATCAGGAGATTGTGCATATACTGGTATCTCACCAAAAAATATCTGACGATGTCCAATTAACCAAGCTTACGGACACTACTTACAAACTAGCTGATCTGACGAATGTGCGGATTCATGCAGTAAAAGTAGTGCCCGCAAATGTAGGCCGAGGTATACGAGGAATTTTGCAGGCATATTGCAGAACTAAACAGATTGAGGAACTTATGCAGCCTGTGACGGATATCGTACATGAAAAGGATTATGTTATCGCACTGCTTGATTGGATTGATGGTGACTCTCTGAAAGGCGTAAATCGCAATCTTTTGCCAAAGTTTTTCACTAAGCTTAGAGAATGGCACGAAAAAAACATCAATGCTGACGCAATTTACTCCCCCTATACGAACGAAAAGTATGAATCAATTGATGATTTTGTTGTAGCGGAAGCAACCTTTCATTTGAAAAGTGCCAAACTTGCCGATTTCCAAAAGCAAAGTATCGACTTATTATCCGGTCTTAGATATGGATTCATCACTGTTCTTCACGGTGATATACATCCTGGGAACATTCAGTTTGACGGAAACCGATTTACATTGCTCGATCCCGAATATGTACACTGCGGAATTAATCTACTTGATCTTGATTACATAGAATACGATGTATTACCAGAGGAAGAAACGCCGTGGTGGGCAATAGTCAAAGAAGCGAAGCAAAGCCTGCACGCATATTTCGCCAAGGATACAAAGACACGGTATTACACGGGTGAGATAATGCAAA
Organism: Spirochaetales bacterium; assembly: GCA_018644745.1. Next base: position 785 of record JABGPX010000453.1, on the reverse strand, counting down.
GTGTAAAAACCCTAAATTTGCTCCGGTCAATAAGCAATTCTTTAATTTATAAAACTGGTAATACGGAGCAAGTAGTCGAGCAATATAGAAAATTTCTACAGACAACCGAATGACCCACGCTATTGGTCCTGAAATCCAAAGCGGTAGCCGTGCGTATAGCAACATAGGAGCCATCCCGTCGTCAAGGACAAGATAGTACCATTCCCCAACAATCGTCGTTTCCCAAGCCGGATTGAATAACGGCGAAAATAGAACTCCGCCTTGATCTAAATATTGAAGCCTGGGTACAGAACCACAATTTGTACCAAACATAGTTCTGGCATTTTTTATTAGGTCAACAACTTTGAGCAGATTCTGAAATACTCGAAAGCATAGGGATGCCAGAACGATTGCATAGTGCTGGTAAATGCCCCAAGGAGTGGGTAACCATGGTACAGTTGATTGCTTTGGGTTTGGAGTCGGGTTAGAATCAAAAAGCAGAAATGCAGCTGAGACTGCAGTTTTTCTACGGCCTCGTTTTGTTTCTGACCTTTTTTGCTGGAATGCTAAACCGAGTTACACTAGAATGAGTAAAGTGGGACCAGAATGAATTTTAAAGACAGAAATCTTCGCGGCATTGCTGAAATGGCAATAGGTGATGCAGATTTCTTTCCGTACCGTTCAAGCAGCCGTATTACTGAATTTTTTGATGAGTGCGACCTAAATTTCGTTCACGATGGATCGACCCGTTGGGCTTGGGCTTCAGATCGACTAGCGGAACTACTCCAAGATCCACAGCCCATGCC
>JABGPX010000861.1 GCA_018644745.1 Spirochaetales bacterium | reverse complement strand
CCGTAATGCTTTTCTGTATATAAGGCCAGAATCGTATTTTCCGAGCCGCAGGTTTGCGATATAGGTTCTTATAAAGGTTCGAAGATCCTCAGTTGTCGCATCCTCAAATACTCTGCTGAGAACACCAACTTGGAGATCTTTGGCGGCAATTGTCCAATCGCGCCGCACCGCCTCCATTCCTTTTATGTCTAAAACCGTTTCAGCGCCGCTGTCTATCGTACGTACGAGTTTCATGCCGGCATAACCCTTCGCTCTTCCTCGGAGTTGAGGGGGCTCTTCCGAGGATCTCGGTCCTGGCGTTGTAACACGGATAGGAGGGAGGAAAAAGCGGGTATACATTCCTTCAAACTCAAGTTCCAGTTTTGATTCGAGCCGCCAATGTTCGCTGATATTTCTTTGTAGTTTGTAATTCAGATCATCCGCGATTTTCTGTGCGGCTTTCTCCAACCGGTCGGTACTCCATGTATCGGTCTCCGGGTTTAGGAGAACAAAAAGAGAATCTGTATCGCCGTAAATTACCCGATTCCCCAGAGTTTCCAAATTATTCTGACACCAGCTGAGAAAGTGATGCCCGAAGCTGGTTATCGCACCGGCGATATCTGACGCGGCAAAACGGCAGCCCGAGGTACCCAGTACTCCATAGAACGAATTCATGATTATCTTGTAGACATAAGACGCTATCGGGTCGTTTTTCTTTTTTGCTTCTTCTCTTTTCTCAAAAAAACCTTGCAGAATTACAGGTAGAATTGCGGTGCTTCTCCGAAAAAAAACGCCGTTTGGTGCTTTTATCAGGTCATCAATCTCGCCTGGTTTGAGCTTGGATTGCCCCGATACATAACTCACCGGATCTATATTGAATGTCCGCATAATGCTTGGGTACAGACTTTTAAAGTCATAAACAAGGACATTCTTATACAAGCCGGGTTGAGGAGGGATAATGGCACCGCCGGGAGCGGAACTCACTTCAAAAGAATCTACGCCATGCGTCGGGGCCGCGATGAAGCTGCGATGCATTGCGGAAATGTACATGTGTTCAAAGGAGGCTACACTCGTCCACGCCCGTGCAAGGCCCACTCCGGTAAGACCAGCTCGCCGAATTGTGAGTTCCATCAAACCGGTTTTTTCGAGTATATCAATAACAAGGATAGAATCTAGAAGACTGTATTCACAGAATTTCGCCGGATTCTCGCGGTAAGTTTCCAGTAGTTGATCGATCTTTTTCTGGCCGCGGAGTTCCGGCTCATCACTCAAGCGCACTTTTCCCGAGCCTAGCACTTCACTTGCCACTGTTTCCAGGCGATTATCGTCGAATCGCATTGGGCCGGCTCTCATAATTCTCATTGCGTCGAGCACCTGACGACCGGGGATGATCACCGCGCTTGATTGGCCCTTCCCCCCTGGCAGGAAATTTCCTGCTTGATCGCTTCGCCCGAGAGTAAATGGAATATTGTGGAATTGGAATCGATTAAAGATGTGAAGGAAATCAAACTCCAGTACATTCCAGCCGGTGATGATATCCGGATCTATGTCCGCTATGGCTAATTTGAAATGCTCCAGAAGATCTTTCTCCCCAATAAAGCAGCTAACTCTCGTATCCTCGATAGGCGGATTGGCTTCTGGATAGGAAAACAGCACTTGCTGTACTTTTTCATCCCGCCAGGTCGCGTCGCTTGCAAGGCTGATGCTGAGTATTTCCGATGTTGCCGGATTGTTTTCTATGTCGATTGAAAGCACTGATAACTTCGGTATCCACTCAGAAGCTGATACCTCCGGATTTAGGAAAACCCAGTCAACCAATCGGCCGGGTTCGGGGTTGCCGGATATAGTTGTTGATCCGAAGACCTGGTTCTCGATAAGGTACTGATCATAAAATCGAGAGTCAGCTTCATAGGTGCGTATCCCGGCATAAGAGATCGCCTTGGCTCCGTCCTGCTGATCAGATATGTTCGGCCAACTGAGGAATATACAAGACTCGCCATCCATTGCCGCAAAATCCGATTCTGATAGTTCCATATTTTTCAGCGATCCAATTCGTTATACGGCAGATTGATCGCTGGATCGAATATAGAAACCGGGTCTCGCCCGGTCTTCTACTATCGCAAATGTCTCACCGGTTCGCAGCCTTCCGGAAAAGAACATGCGAGTCTTTCTCCGAACGGTTTGATATGACGAGTGGACGATGAATCCTTCATACGCGGAGAGCATCAGCTTTCTCCATGGACTATGGATTGTTTGAAAAGCCCAATAAGGTGAGAGTAGGCGGAATTGATGTTTTTACTCACCTCAAGACCGGCCGGATTTATATCCGGATGGTATGTTTTCATTAAACCTTTGTAGCAGCCCCGCAATTCGGACCGGGTTTTTGGCAGACCGGGGAGAGAGAAAACCGCAAGAGCGTCCTGAGTCTCTTTTGAATAGCCTTTTGACGCAGGCTCTTCTGCGGGAATACCCCTAAGGTGAGCGCGGAGTTCATGGAACATCCCATCAAGATTGAGGATATTTCGTTGATAAAGCAGCTGTAGCTTTTCTTCCACGGTGAAGCGGCCGAGATTCGGATACTTGAAGTTTTTACCTTCTACAAACCCAAGTATCACAGATGTATTGAGATCGTCGGCGTTAAAAAAATAGTCCCGATACGCCTCCCACGCCCTTTCATGCCGTTTGTATCTTCTCAGCATCTGCTCGTAGGTCGCATCATCAACCGTGTGACCCTGGAGAAGGGAAACAGCTTGATCGTAAAAAACCGCGGCTAACTCGCTTGTATCTTCGTGGTCCAGAAAGGCACCAGCGTTTCTCATCAGCAGTTCAGATTCGCTTAATCCTGTGCATTCGTCCAGAAGAATCAGAAAATGAATAATAGAATCAGGCCCAAAGTTCTTGGGGATATAAGTGCCTGTTTCGGGAGTTTTTTTATATAGGATACGATAACAATCAACCAGAGGTATTCCAAGCCTTGAGCTTACCGAATCAATGGAAAAAGACCACGGTTTTCCGCTTTCAACCTGTGAGTTCATGTCTCTGATAAGCGCACCGGCGGTGTCCGATATCGGGGTACCCATGTGTCGTTGTGACGCCTCCAACCTCCTGATATACTATCATCCACATCCGGGATTAACCAGTTATAACACAGCGTGGAGGGAATGATGGTTCCAACTAGAGATAAGGCATTGGCATTGCTCAAAGAATATAATTCAAGCGAAAGCCTTATAAAACATGCGTTTGCCGTTGAAGGAGTAATGCGCTATTCAGCTCGAAAACGAGAGCATGACGAAGACATGTGGGGCATAATCGGGCTTATTCATGATTTAGATTATGAACGCTTTCCTGAGCAGCACTGTGTAATGACCAAAAAAATATTGACGGATAATGAGTGGCC
>JABGPX010001002.1 GCA_018644745.1 Spirochaetales bacterium | reverse complement strand
GAAAGCTGCAGAAACGGGTTGGCAAAGATGAAATGAATAAACAGTTATTGAAAGAGAGTGAAGGAAAAGATTTGGTTTTTGTCGGGAAAGGCGAAATTATCTCTCCTGAAACATTTAGAATAATAAGAAAACGAAATACTCTTACCGCAATTTGGTATGGAGACTTTCGACCGAAGCCGCCGCCCTGGCTAGTGGGATTACTTCAGCATACAGACTTTTTTTTCATGACCAGCGGCGGAGACACTTTGAAAACATACGCCGAAGCAGGCATCCAGCGTGCCGCAGCGTTTTTCCTCAATCCGTCCGATCCCGATCTTGTAAAGAGTTTTGATCTGCGGCAGAAAAAATCCGGTGTACTTTTTACCGCCACCCCCTACTATTTTGCCGGGGATGAACGAAAAGAAGTAATCAACTATTTAAAGAAAAGAAAAGACGTAACCTTTTTCGGCGGTGCCCAATACACTTTGTTGTTCGGGCAAAATCGATTGTATAATCGGATACTTCAGCGGCTTCTCGGTTACGTACCCTTACGGACAGTACGCGGAGATGATTATATACACGCGATTATGTCAGCTCAAATCGGCGTTGGGGTAAATGCGGCGAATAATATTTTTAAGTATTCTAGCGATCGCCTTACCCATTATCTTTCATTCGGCACATTATATCTTGCTCGTAAGTTTCCAGGAGTACGTGAGCTTTTTGATGATAGCGAGCTGATCTGTTTTGATACCGAAGAAGATCTGGCTGAGAAACTCAAATATTACCTCCGGGAAAATGATGAGATGTTGGATATATCGCGAAAAGGGCAGAAAAAGATGCTCGAGAAATATAATACCAAGGAAATTACCGCCATGCTTCTCGATGTGATGCAAACCGGCAGGTCGGACCGATTTCCCTGGGTTGAAGTTATCAGCAATTAGCTCGCAGGAACATATGAGAATAGGGATTGTAACAACTTGGTTTGAACGCGGTGCGGCATATGTTTCACGGCAGTATGCCGAATTATTATCCTCCCAGCATGATATATATATTTATGCCCGTGCCGGAGAGGAGCAAGAGAAGGAAAATACTGTATGGAACCAGTATGATATATGCTGGGATAAAGAGAGAAGCATAAGCAGATATATTGGAGCATATCTGAACCTAAGACAGATGAAAGCGTGGATACGCTCAAAAAACTTGCATATTGTTCTTTTTAATGAGCAGCAATGGTGGCCCGCGGTGATCGCTGCACGCGAGTGTGATGTTGTTATCGGCGCATATGTAGACTATTACACAAAAGCCACGGTCCCGTTTTTTGGTTCATATGATTTTCTACTTTGTAATACACGTCGACATCATTCAGTTTTTTCCAAGCATGAGAAGGCAATATACATACCTTGGGGAACGAACTGTGATTTGTTCAAGCCGCAGCAGAAGGAAAGAAGAAAAGATGACAGGGTAGTTTTTTTCCATTCAGCCGGGATGAATCCGGAGAGAAAAGGAACGGAAATAGCGATAAAGGCCCTGGATTTGCTATATCAGCAGCGACAGCCGTGTAAAATGCTGATCCACACCCAGCGCGATATCGGTATTTTTTTTCCCGATTTGAAAGTGGTTATTTCCAAACTCATTCAGGCCGAAGTGCTCGAGATTATAACTGGAACTGTTGCCGCGCCGGGACTCTACCATCGTGGTGACGTATATGTGTATCCGACGCGCCTGGAAGGCATCGGTTTAACTATCGCAGAAGCGTACGCCTGCGGCCTGCCGGTAATTGTTCCGGATGAGCCGCCGATGAATGAATTTATCTCGCCGGAGCAAGCGGAGAGATCTCTCGTTCCTGTTTCCTCACGGAGACCACGTGACGACGGGTATTATTGGCCTTTGTGTATTGTAGATGAGAGCGATTTATCCGAGAAAATGAGAATGTATATAGAGAATTCCGGTAATCTTGGTGAACTGCAAAATGCCGCGCGATCGCATGCAGTCGCACATTTGAACTGGGAGAATAATAGCGCAGCTTTGAACGACGCGATGAAACATCTTCATCGAACGGTTATAGATGCTAAGGTTACGGCCGCGATTAGGAAACACGAGCGCCGTATACATCCCTTGTTGAGGTACGGATCCATATTATTCCGGGTTTATTTTGGTATGAGGAAACTGGGCGGGAAAATCCGCGGCAAGGTCCGGTCGGCACGATGAAAGAAAATGTAGCTTACGTCGTCTGGGCTGAGAATATCGTAAAGCCAATACTTATTGGACAGACCATCGAAATGCTTAAAGAATTGAGTCGCGACAAAGAGTTGGACTTAACCCTAATTTCATTCTATCCGCTGCATAACCGTATTATTTTTTCCGGTTCGCTGCGGGGGCTTCGTCGGGAGTTGCGAGAGAAAGATATCAAATTCATTGTTATTCCAATTGTCACAGTTCCGCCTTTTTTTAATTTTATCGGTTTGAAATATGGGCAAAAATGGCTAGTAGCCGCCATTGGTCTGCCGGTTTTACTCGTTCTGTCTTTCATTTTTAGAATACAGTTGTTTCACGGTAGGTCATATCCTGTAATGATCGCTTTAAACGCGTTGAAAGCGTTGAAGCCGAAAATGAAAATTATATTTGACGTTCGGTCAGACTTTCCGGAAGAGAATATTACTACGGGACTTTGGAGTGAAAACTCACCCAGTTATAGGTCATGGAAGAAGGTAGAAAAGAAAGCGCTATTGAAATCCGATATCAGTGTTATGGTTAATAAAACCTATTACTCCCACTACTCAAATATAGAGCCTGAGATACAAACAATAATGGCGCCGAATAATGTAATATGTGCGCGTTATGATCATTCTGATAAAAAGCGTGCTTCCATTAGGAATAGTCTTGGATTTTCAGAGGCGGATATAATATTTACGTATTGCGGCAGCTTGGAAAATCACTGGCACAAGGCTCAATTCTACATCGAGTTTCTGGAAATCATTTTCCAGCGAATAGAAAAGTGTGCCTTTGTGTTCATAACCGGAAATACCAAAGCAATAAGTCAGGTTCTCGCGAAATCTTCTCTCCCAGCGGAGCGCGGAAGGGTTTTGTCGCTTCCCTATCATCAGGTTCCTGATTATTTGTCGGCAACCGACTATGGGATGCTGTTTTTACACCGGCCGAAAATCGCCATGGCAATAAAAACTGCAGAGTACCTTGCCGCCGGCTGTCCAATCATAGTCAACAGCAACATCCAGGGCGCAGCTGAAATTGTTAAGGCCACCGGTTTGGGTGTTATTATCGATGATTTTCATAACTTCAATATTAATGTATTGCTTGGTTTAAATACGCCGGAACACAGGAAGGCCGCAAAAAAATACGCGCGGGATAATTTCGACACCGCCGTCGTAGCCGACAGCTAT
>JABGPX010000859.1 GCA_018644745.1 Spirochaetales bacterium | reverse complement strand
TCAGCGGACAAGCCCGAGATGTAGTTCTCGGTGTTGAGCGTATTAACCGCGGGCCGCCACATTTTTCGGTTCAGAACAATGTCGAGTATAATCGGCACCGCCAGTTCACCTGACGGCTTTACCCCATCAGCCCGAAATCCCGATTCATCGGTCATTTCGAACTCCTCTTTTTCTGATATGCCGCTTTTGAGAAACTCCTCAATTTTCATATCAAATCGCCACGCATCGAAGGTAGTTCGATTATCAACATGTCCATAGAAGGATGGTACCGTCCGGTTCTCGACACCGAACGCCCAGCGGTTCTCCGTAAACTCATTGGCAAAGGGGATATACTCGCCGATATGAAGGTCGGAGGAGTAGCCCATGGCGCCAAACCGGCTCCAGAAGTAGCGTGCCAGCGGCTCGAGACGGTCAAGATCATCATCCAGCCGCCGGGTGAACTCCGGTATCAGATCTCTTCCGGATTCTTTTGCGGCGATCTTGTAAAACGTATAGAAATGATTCATCCCGGCGGTGCGGATATCAAGTGTATCCTCCGGCATCTCGAGCACATCAGACGCAAGCGTTCTGAAGCTGTAGAACCCATGACATAAACCGAATGCTTTCAAATTGGTGGTAGTGCGTATCAGGGTAAGGACTCGAGCCTCAGGGTTTGTGAAGTTCAGCACAAACGCATCCGGGCATATCCGCTCGATATCAGAACAGATTGGGGACAGCATCTTGAAGTTCCGAAGCGCGTGAAACAGCGCTCCCGGTCCGCCGTTCTCACCATACACGTGCTTTATTCCGTAAGCAAAGGGAACACGGAAATCCTGCTCCCAAAGATCCATCCGATTTATCGCTATTGAGATGAGCACAAAATCGGCGCTATGAAGTGATTTTTCCCGATCAGTTGATGAAGAAAAAGCGATATTCCCGGCACCCAAAGACGCGGCGCAGCGTTTTGCGTAACCTAGTACTGTATTGAGGGCGGATTCGTTGATGTCTACAAGCACCACTTCGGTACTGCAGGACTGATGCAGTCTCTCGGCAAGCACAATATCATGTATGAGACCACGGCTGAATTCCCGGCTCCCCGCACCAATTACAACTATTTTGATACTCTTCATGAACCACCGTATTGACGGCTGTCATAGAATATGGTATATCCTATCAACAGACATGATATACCATATTAGACCACCACGGCAGTGGTGTCAAGGATTATTATGCATCTATACGTACTGAGACACAGCGACCCTCTCTATGAAGGCGATGGCCTTACCGATATCGGCTACAAGGAAGCGGAGGTAGTGGCAAAACGGCTGAAAGACAAGGGAGTCACTCACATCTATTCCTCCCATGCTATACGCGCGAAAGAGAGCGCGCGGGTAACATCGGAAGCAACAGGTATTGAAATAACCGTCTATCCATGGCTGCTGGAGCCCGGTCACCTCCGTATAGAACAAGAAGGAAAGAGGTACGTGCTTTGGGATACTTTCGGTGAGCTGGTTCGCGGTTCCGAAGAGGTTCCTACCTATCAGAATTGGACCGAATTACCGCCCTTCAACTCCCCCGATGTCAGCCTGATGTGGAATGATTTTCGGCGCAACGCCGATGAACTGCTGGCGTCTCACGGCTATTCTCGGGAGGGAAACCGATACCGGATTGTCGCCAAAAACGATCACCGGATAGCGGTGTTCAGCCACGGCGGTACAGTTCTGCTTTTCCTCGCTCACCTGCTGCTGCTCCCGGTATCGCTGACCTGGTGCGGCTTTTACAGCCGGCCGAGCGGGCTTACCGATTTTCTGTTTGAGGAGCATTCTGAAGACTGGGCCGTGCCAAGAGCTATTCAGGTCGCCGATGTTTCCCATCTTTTAGCGAACGGGCTGACGCCACAACCACGAGGGATGGGAAACTGGTTCGAGGATTTTCGATATTGAATACAAACGAAAAATCCCGATTGTGTGAGGGATTACAGTAGTAAGGCTAAACGGATTGCGGGTTTTTCCATGTGGTCCTTGCATGATTCGAAATCCAATGTATAATTCCTTACATGTCTACAAAAACCGCGGTAATTGCAATTGGCGGAAACGCACTGATTAGAGACTCGAGCCACTTAACTGTCGAAGACCAGGAGAGCGCCCTCCGGGATATATGTCCCTACCTGGCTGACATGATAGAAGCCGGTTGGAAGATCGCCATCGGCCACGGCAACGGCCCGCAAGTGGGATTCATTTTCAGACGATCCGAAATAGCCCACAAAGAAGCGGGAATGCATGAAGTTCCTCTCGATGTATGCACCGCCGATACCCAGGGTGCTATCGGTTATGAACTTCAGCAGGCATTGCAGAACGAGCTGCACCATAGAAAAATCTCGAAAAACGTAGCCACAGTAATAACTCAGGTCCTGGTCGACAAAGAAGATCCGGCTTTCCAGACCCCCACCAAACCGATCGGCAGCTTTATGAGCGCCGAAGATGCGGAAAATAGAAAACTTGAGTATGGGTGGAGCATTGCGGAGGATGCAGGACGAGGGTGGCGACGAGTGGTACCCTCGCCTTCACCCAAAGAAATAGTGGAGCTCGATACGGTGAAAACACTACTCGATATCGGCGTGGCGGTGATAACGGTCGGCGGCGGCGGGATTCCTGTGGTTGATGTCGGAGACGGCGAATACCGGGGAATTGCCGGAGTAATAGACAAAGATTTCGCCTCTTCCCTGCTGGCCAATATAATCGGTGCGGAGTTGTTCTTGATCGCTACCAGCGTCGAACAGGTAGCCTTGAACTTCGGCACTCCGGAGGAAAAATATATCGACCGGGCATCCCTCGCAGAGCTAAAGCAATACGCAGGTGCCGGCATCCACTTTGGGAAAGGATCGATGGCACCCAAGATTGACGCGGTTATCAGCTTTCTCGAAAACGGCGGTGAAAAGGCAATTATTACGAGTCCGGAGAATATGATGAAAGCGCTGAACGGCGAAGCAGGTTCAACGTTTTACATAAATTAATAGTTATAACGACGATAAAGGTAATTTCACGACAAAGCGGCTGCCGTATCCAAGTCCATTACTTTCTGCATGAATTGTACCATTGTGTAGCTCCAGGTATGTTCGAACTAACGCCAGACCAAGACCATTTCCGTCCTGATGTGCGGCAGGGGCTGTCTTGAGCTGCTCAAAGGGCTGGAACACCCTTTCTAAGTCCTCGTCCAATATACCTATTCCGGTATCGGCGACTGACACAATGAACAGAGTACGGCCGTCGGATACTTCCTGAGCATAACCTTCAAACTCGATTGCTCCGCCATCCGCCGTATACATAACCGCATTATTCAGCAGATTATACATTACCTGCCGAAGCCGCCGGCTATCGGCATTCATTTGAACCGGATAATC
>JABGPX010000914.1 GCA_018644745.1 Spirochaetales bacterium | reverse complement strand
CTGAACAGGTGCTTTGACAAGAAAAAGCACCACTGCAATAACAATAATGGAAATTACGACCCACCTGGTAAGCAGCGGATCAAAAGGAAAAATATTAACAAGATCCGGCGGATTTCCATAAACATCTATTTGAGGCCGCCGTAATGCGGCTTTAATTGGCTCGAAGATGCCGTTATTGGTCATCATCGCTCCTGCAGCGAATCCTGCGAAAGCACCCGCCGAACCAAGCATCCCCTTTCCCATACGATAGCAGGAACCGCTCGTGCAGCCACCCGCAAGTACCATTCCAATTCCGAAAACTAAGCCGCCGATAATGGCAGCCGGCCAAAAGAAAGGGGCAATCGAAATGTTTATAATTCTGAACTCATAGAGTAGATTCACCGCTATCAGGTTGATTGATAGAGCCAGAAGCCAGCTGCGAAGTATACTGTGGTCTTTTTCAAACACAATACTTCGAAAAGCGGTATTCATACAGAATCCACCGCGCTGAAGCGTATAGCCTAGGGCCGTACCGATACCAATGCCGGATAAGACCGTGAACAGCATATTAATTCTCCCTAAAAGCAGGCAAAGCCCTCGCCGGAGCGAAGGACTACAGCCTTGATGTCTTTTGGTAACGACCCGTATGAAACCGAAATCCGTTCGCCGGAGTCAGAATCATCGACAGAATTGATCTCAACACCGCCGGCGGTGAGACTCCAGAGCTCTCCTGACTCGGAAAGCGCTATGCCAAGGGATGGTTCTATCAGAGCTCTCGTGTCGCTCTCCCGGAAGGTTCTGGTACTGAAAAGCGTAAATCCCATTCGATCGCTATTTAAAAGCACGGCCAATCGATTCCAGTAGGCCGGGGTTTCCGAAGCAAAAGAGCCCTTAACCCTCTTAGCGACCCGTCTCCTTTCCTCGTCGATTACTATTAGCTTTCCTTCTGATTGTCCAACAATCCAAATAGTCCTGTAATCCGGACTCAAAGAGAGTGCTCCAACGGATTCAGGAAGCGCTATCCGAGCAAGAGTTGAATAATCTTTCAGGTAGATAAACTCAATAGATTTTTCATCAGGACGATATATTCTAGTTCCCAAGCGGTTAGCCAAAACGGATTCACTTCGAGATCCTTTCTCCACCACTCCATCAAGCTGGAAATCCGCCTGCTTATGACTATACAAATACACGTCTCCGCTTCCAGAATCACTGACAAATGCTCTTTTTCCCATTTCAGCAAATGTTATGGTTTGAGGATAAACGGGAAAGGTAACAAAACCAGTGAGTGATCTTGATTCGGCATCGATAACCGCTACTTCACTGCTGCTTCTGAATGTAATAAAGACATACTTACCCCCCGGAGTGGGAAAGAGCTTGACGGCACCCGATCGTGATAGCTCAATTTCACCGGCATACTCGGTTGAATCTGAATTGAACACGTGAATGGAATCTTCGAGCAGTACATACACCCAGTTATCGCTGCCAAAAACCTGAGAGCAGGCAAAAAGGAGAAACAGCGAGCAAAATACAAAAATCATTGTTCGTTTCATGTTGACTATCCCTATCTACTTAGTCAAGATAGATTACATTACTATTCCTGTCAAGCAATTTCATCCATTGGCAGCAGAGAGTCTTTATGCTAGGTTGTTTCGATGATTGACTTAGGCAGCAACACCGCTGAAGCGGTAAAAATGAAAGGCATCCTTGCTGTCTTCATTGCGGCAGTCTTATGGAGCACCAGCGGACTAGTCATAAAAATGATTGATTGGAATCCGGCGGCTATAACCGGCGGCCGGAGCTTTATTGCAGCTCTGGTGCTCATCGTGGTTACCAGGCGGCTCAAGGCCCCGAAGTCATTTGCAGGATGGATGGCAGCTGTTTCCTACGCATGCGCGATGCTCACCTTTGTCGTGGCAAACAAGCTTACAACATCGGCAAACGCGATATTTCTTCAGTATCTCTCTCCCGCATTTATAGCTTTTATTGGAGTCTTTCTACTGAAAGAATACCCGCGGAAACTCGATTGGATAATCCTGGCCGGAGTCCTGGCTTCAATGACTCTTTTCTTTATAGAACGTATCGATTCCGGAAAATTAGCCGGAAACTTGATAGCTATTCTCAGCGGATTATTCTTCGCTGTATTTGTCATATTCATGAGGCTGGATTCACGGGGAAATAATACCGATAGGATTCCGCTTGACAATATGATTTTTGGACACCTCTTGGCGGCATGTTTATCTATTCCCTTCATTCTCTCCACGCCTCTCCCTGACACACGAGGATTACTCGGGATCGCATATCTCGGAGTAATTCAAATAGGTCTTTCATCGATCTTTTTTGCTTACGGCGTCTCGCGGATGAGCGCGCTAGGCACGTCTCTTATTACTTTGGTCGAACCCATTATGAATCCGGTTTGGGTTTTTTTATTGATCGGTGAGACTCCTACCTTTTTGGCAGCTATCGGCGGAGGTGCGATAATAATACTGATAACGGTGCGATCGATAACCGCCGCGCGTCGGTGAGGCAGCTAGGGTGCCGCCGCGAGTTAGTCGGTTTTGCTCCAATCTATAACTTTCCCCACTTTCTGAGCTATTTCCTCCATTATTTCGTCAGCATGATACAACATCGCGGCGGCTTCTGATGTAATCGCTCCGTCTACCGCTTTTGTATATCGAAAAGCCCCGTGGTGGGCCGCGCTGACCCGCCGCTCATCTCCGCCTGTCGATCCTATGAGGTCTATCCTGCCGTTGCAGGTACAGAGATAGGTATTGGAGAGGTCCTCAACCTGAATAAAAAACACGGTTCCTCGCACACCGGCAACCGCGGTCGGAGTCTGGACATTGAAAGAGCCGCCCTCCCCGATTGTCTGTATTTTCTCAAAAACCGCGCCGAGCGCGCCAAAACGAAGATCAATCTTACTTTTCCCGGCATCCATCTCAATGATAACAATGGTATTTTCAAAGATATTAACGACACTGCTGCGTTTCCCGAATACCAATTCGCACATCGATTCCTCACCAACCTGCACAACCGATCCGGGCACAACATTCTGTCCTATCACCGCATCCTCGCCATTTACGGTTACACGGCCTTCGAAATACTCGATAACCGGAGGACCCAGCGGTCCGTAGGACACATTTTCGCTCTGTCCGTCGCCAAACAACTGAATACTGCACAACACTAACAAAGTAAAGATAATAATATTTCGCATAATATTTTCCCCTTTTGCTTTCAAACGGAAATAATCCGGATCAATAAAGCAAGTATGATCCATCTTAAAGATTTCATCAATCAAACTTGCAGCAAGTAACATTTGACATGTAAAACAGTAGCAATGATAATGACCAATCCGTAGCGTCATTTGGAGCGATAATGAACGACGAAGTAATTGTACTTATAGGAGCC
>JABGPX010000802.1 GCA_018644745.1 Spirochaetales bacterium | reverse complement strand
CCCAAGTCGCGATATACCGTTAGCAAGTGAAGCCGGTCGGTTATAGGAGCGGTGTCCCGAAATTCCAGGATGAATCATACAAAGAGTATTTAACAAACCCAATCGAAGTGACTATATTAGAATATATATGAATACATTTTATTCTTTATAAGGATCAGATCATGCCTAAAACTGTTACATTACGGCTTGATGATAAGAGCTATGATATCATAAAAAAGCACGCTCAAGCTGATAATCGCCCGCTTTCAAATTATATAGAAACCGTCACTTTGAAATATATTGAAGAAATCGATTATGTTGATGATTTTGAAATGGAAAATATATTAAATGATGAAAAACTTCTCAGATCATTGAAAAAAGGCAGTTCGGATGCTGCTAAGCGTAAAGGGCGCTTTGTTTGATTGAATACAGGATTTTTCTGACTGATAATTTTATTAAGAATAAAGATAAGATCAAAGGAAGAGATAAGACTCTTATTGAGAATAAGTTAATATCAAGAATTTACACACAGTTATAGAGCGAACCGCATTATGGAAATAGTATAAAAAAACTGAAAAACTACAATCCTGATACATGGAGATATAGGGTCGGAAATTACAGAATATTTTATGAAATTGATGAAGAAGAGAAGATCGTCTCTAATATAGATATAAGTACAAGACAAAATGCTTATTAGATAGTGAAATACAACTACCGAGATTCATTGTCCAAAGGAACGCTTGTGCAGTCTGCAACGCGCCTTTTCCTTGATTTCGTAATGCCGCTGTTCGCCGTCTTGTCTTGCTGCTAACGAGGATGGACGGATTTCTAAAGGCGTTTATGGGCTATATATTGCCGAATCTACAAATCTTAGCAATAACGCGCATAATTTAGATAGAGAGGTCATGCCAAACCGTTTCGTACAGCCGGAGCCAATTCCCGCCGATGATCTTCCGGACATCCTCAGGATCGAACATGCTCTCAATCAGATGAGCGGTCACATTCGCTGTTTCTGCAGCGGACGAGAATCCGTCCATCGGCGGCATATCTTTCATAAACTTCAGTACGTCCGGAGGAAGGCCCCGGAGTACCGTTTTAATAACTTCCAGCGGCATCGCTTCCATAAAATCCGGCCCCAGCCCCACATGGTCGACACCAGCTTGTTCAGCCAGGTATGAAATAGTATCAATGTAATCTCCGAGGGTTGCCGGCAGATTCTGCTTAACCATGGCGGGAAACGCCACCGCACCGATAACGCCGCCTTTCTCGGTGCACGCTTTGATAATTGCATCACTCTTATTTCGAGGGTGGGGAAATAAATCCGCGGAATTAGAGTGAGTAATTGCCGCCGGTAAAGCTGATAGCTCTATGGCTTCTATGGTTGTTCTAACACCGCAATGAGAAAGGTCAATCAAGATGCCAAGGCGGTTCATCTCTGAAATCATTTCCCTGCCGTATGACGTGAGCCCTTTATCCTCCGGCGCCTGGCACCCGAAGCCGACCAAATTTTCAAAATTATAGGTTAGCTGAATAATACGCACTCCCAAGTCTCGATATACCCTTAATAAGTGGAGCCGGTCGGCAATAGGAGCGGTATCCTGAAAACCCAGGATAAAACCCGTTCTCCCGCTTGCCTTGGCCTCTGTTATGTCTTTGGTTTTCTTAACCTGCAGCGCTATATCGGCGTGTTTATCCAACTGCTCTAATACTCTGCCGATCATATCGATAGTTTCATCGGGACTATGCCAGGCCGCAATGGTTGCATTTACCGCGGTAATGCCGCCGGCGTGGATATGCTTAATTACATCATCATCAAGAAACCAGCTCGCATTCAATCCGTCAATTATTATGCTGTTCTCATGTAATTCTGCTGCATTCATAATTCCCACTCCCCTGTTTAGTTCCCGTATTCCAACGCAGCGTCGATCAAGGCCCGGTAATTGTCAGCTATGGTTTGATTGATCGATGTATTCGGACCGGCACTCGTAGATATGATAACCCGCTTGCTGCCGTCAGCCAGCAGCTCTTTTACCCGGACTCGCATTTGAACAGGAGTCATATAGGTAAACTCGTTATATTCAATGTTTCCCCGTAAAGTTATGTCTCCCTGGCTGATTTCGCGGGCTTCACGAAAGGACAGATCTCCCGCTGGGAAAGGCTCAACAGGATCTGTAGAGTCCGCTCCCATACTCACCATACATTTAAGTGCGTGCCGGATCTTCCCGTGACAGTGAATATTCGTAGGAATTCCGTGTTTTCTGCATTCTTCGATGAGCGGTGTTTCGTAAGGCACCACGTACTCATCAAAGGCCGAAGGAGCCATGAGCGGCGGCGTGCACTGCTCGCTTCCGCCGATATTCATAGTCGTTTCATAATTGCCCTTGGATAGTGCGTACCTAAGCACATCGAGCTGCCTTTCAGTTATGGTTTCGAGCAGTTTGTGAAAGTACGGCTTCTCGGTAACCGAGAGCTCGAGGAAGAGCTGCAGATCCATTAATCCTGAGATAATCACTATGGGTGACGATAAATTGAAGACCGGTAATCCCCGGTCACCGGCAACTTTGAGAGCTTTTTGAAAAGTTTGTACCGCGTTGTCGATTCCGTGAGTATCGACGGCAAAAGGTATTTCCGCGACAGCTTGAAGATCCTTAACCGATTTTACCGGGTGCAGGGTCATCCAGGAATTGTTGTTATTCCTTTTTGTTTCTGTTTTAAACGGCAGATTTCTTGCCGGAGTTTGAATATATCCTTCTATAACAAGGTTGTCGCCCTCTCGCTGTTCTGCGTTTCGATTAACAGCGTTCGGCGGTATCATGAGGAAGCGGTTCAGGGCGCCGATGTCCCACGGCACAAAAAAATCAATGTACGGCTCGACGTATGAAAGCATATCCTGATAAACGGTGTCATGCTTCCATGCATTTTTGAAATCATCTTCTGCCGGTAAGTTTTTGTATGGCTCGAAACCCTCTCTTAACCAGATTGGCACGCGATCCACAGGGTCTCCCCGCATCGCCGCGGCAAGCCGCTCTCTTCCATTCATTATTATCCCTTTACAAATTCCTCGAGTACCGCGACTGCATTCTCCGTCGATACTTCCGGCCGTAGGGGTTTCGCCGGCGCAAGGATGTACCCGCCGCCCTTGCTCATCTCACTCCGAAGCTTACGAATTTCCTCGACGATCTCCTTTGGAGATCCGAAGGGAATTGTATGCTGGGTTCCGAGGCCGCCCCAAAAAGTTATCTTGTCTCCCCATCGCTTTTTAAGCTCATAAGGATTCATATGCGCCGCTTCCGGCTGCACACTTTCGAGGACATCGAGCCCAATATCGATGATGTCATCCATGATGTCGAAGACGCTGCCGCAGCAGTGTAAAATCGATATTTTCCCTTGTTTGCGAATAGCATCAAGT
>JABGPX010000768.1 GCA_018644745.1 Spirochaetales bacterium | reverse complement strand
GACTGTGTTGAACGGCGATCCCGCTTATGCAGGTGTATTGACAGGAGTTCAGTTAGGACTCCCCGCGTATCATGTTCTAGAGCCCGAAATAAAAAGTGAGATTGATTCTGCGTTGTACGAGGAAAACCTGGGTATGATGGAGATGGTCCTTGATGTCGACGCCATCGTCGAAGAAGTATCAACCATCAGAAAGCAGTTTTCCTAGGAGTTTATGATTTGAAAGGGTACTTAGTATGAAAGAACTGGACAAAGACAATTTCGATGGTGAGGTACTTGAATCCAACGGCCTAATGGTTGTAGATTTCTGGAGCGATTCCTGCGAGGAATGCATCGAACTCATGCCCGATATCGAGGCTATTGAGAAAGATTACGCTGACAAACTGGCCTTCGCTAAGGTGAACATAAAAGGCAACCGAAGGCTCGCGATTCGAGAAAAAGTTATGGGGCTACCGAGCATTCTCATCTACAAAGATGGCGAACAGCTCGTTTCGTTCTCCAAGGAAATTGATCCGGACGACGTACGGGAAAAACTCGACGAGGTTCTCGGTGTCTGATCAATCGGCAACGGACGTGAAGGGGAAGGGAGACAATTTTCCCTTCCTCACGTCCTGCTCTTACAATCTCTACCACGTCCCTTATTTTACCAGCCGGTATGGAACCGGAGCCGATGGCTCAGGTCTCGCAGAATCGCCGGACTCTCTACGCTCCTTTGAGGACGTATGTGCCTATCCTCCTAATCAGGCATTTGTCGGCAATCTTGATCCTAAAGAGCTTCCTCCGCGCCCGTGGTGTACCGTACCTAATAGTGAGGGAACTCCATCGAAGGGACCCTTTGGCGACATCCTGACAGAAAAAATGCTGTATGGGTTAATCAAGCATTCTGATGTTTTCGATCTGGTCAAAATGGAAAGTTCTTTTGCAGCTGAGTGTAAAACTCTTTTTCAGCAGAACTCACTGTGCGCTTCCTGGGATCTATCATCTTTTGATAAATCCTGCAGCGTAGATGAAATTCAAACCGCCATCGACGAAGGGGCCCTTCCTCTGCAAACCGACGGAGCTTTGGTCGGCTGTGTAGTAAGCGCCCATCCTTCTGATAAAAATCTTACCGCTCATACAATCTTAGAAAACCTAAGCAGTAAGGCGTCCGCGGTATACGCGGTATGCCGGCTTTTAGATAACGCCGGAATCGATCCGGAGGAAATAGACTATATAATCGAAACATCCGAAGAGGCCTGCGGTGACATGAATCAACGCGGCGGTGGCAATTTCGCCAAAGCTATCGGCGAGCTCGCCGGTTTGAAGAATGCCACCGGAAGCGATGTACGCTCGTTCTGTGCCGGTCCGGTTCACGGGATTGTTCTGGCAGCGTCGCTGGTAAAAGCTCAGACCTTCCGCCGTGTTATCGTCGCAGCGGGAGGAACCACCGCCAAGCTCGCGATGAACGCACGAAAACACATAAAAAAGGGCGTGCCGGTTCTCGAGGACTGTATGGGGTCTTTCGCTCTTCTCATCGAGGCAGAGAGTCGGGATGCCGGCTCGGTATTGCTGCGAACCGATGCTGTCGGTATCCACCGAATCGGCTCCGGCGCGGCGCCACAGGCAGTAATACAGGACCTGGTGGTTAACCCGGTCTTCAAAGCCGGATATAGGCTCTCGGAGATCGATTATTATGCACCGGAGCTGCAGAATCCTGAGATAACCGAAAATGCCGGCGCGGGAAATGTAACCGAGGCAAATTTAAAAATGATTGCCGCGATGGCGGTGATGAAAAAGGAAATAGAGCGGGCCGAAATACCAGACTTTATCAAGGTCCATGGTTCGCAAGGCTGGGCGCCGACACAGGGTCATATCCCTTCGGGTGTTCCAGCATTCGGATGGCTTTTGAAATGGTCCCGCGAAAACCCGTCTATTAGGTCATTGGTTATCGGAAAGGGCAGCCTTTTCCTCGGCAGAATGACCAGTCTTTTTGACGGGATTTCTATCATTGCTGAGGGAAGCGGTGTCGGCGCGAGCGGTTATGGTTCCGATGTTTCGAACATATCGGCTGAATCATTCGAGCCGCCGAAGAGAGTCGGGCCCGAAGGCGACACGAGAATTGGTCTTACCGTCCCGGGTTTTGAAGGTGGGCGAGAGGAACTCGAAAGGGGTTCTGTCACGGCGATGGAAGAAAGCCCCAACCTTGAGGTCGTGTTGTACGGGACCGAAAGCGCCCACGCGGATATGACCAAGGATTTGGAAACGGGCAAAATTTCCGGAGCCGTAACCTTTCATTACCCGTTTCCCATCGGCGTGGCCACAGTCGGTCATCTCACAGCAAACGGCAAAGACATGTTCCTTTCGAGTACAACCGGCACCTCAGCAATAGCGCGGATCCCGTCCCTCGTTCGTAACGCCGTGTACGGAATTGTAGCCGCAAAAGGTTTCGGTATAGAAAATCCGACCGTCGGATTTCTCAATCTCGACGGCGCGGCTATCGCACGTAAGATATTTTCCAGAATCATCGATCAGGGCTATCGCGCCCGGTTGATAAAATCGTTTCGGGGAGATGAACTGCTCAGGGGAAATGACATTCTTTCCGGCGGACCGGATGTGCTGGTTTGCGACTCCCTTACCGGCAACGTCATTACCAAAATGCTGGCCTCTTTTTCGAGTTCCGGTTCAATCGAGACCGAAGGATCAGGATATGGACCGGGCATTGGTGATTTCCCCTCGCTGGTGTGCATCGTATCGAGAGCGAGTTCCGGACCCGTGGTTCGGGACGCTCTGCTGCTTGCGGAGAAATACTCCGCGGTGGATTTACTTGAGCTATACAAAATGGAAATGGCTGCCGCGAAGGCCGCGGGTTTAGACGATGCCCTCGCCGAATACACACCTTCTTCCGCTAAGGCGGGACCTTCCGCTAAGGCGGGTCTGCCGAAGGTCCCAAAGAAGGTGGTAAACAGCGAAATCGAAGGCATCGATGTGCTTAGTCTGGAAGATGCGGTAGCTCTTCTTTTGACACGGAATATTTATAACGAAGCCGGTATGGGCTGCACCGGACCGGTTGTAATGGTCGCGCGGGAAGATCAGCGTTCCGCGGAAAAGATTTTGAAAGAGAATAAATTTCTCTAGGGGAGGAATAGTGGGATTTGCATTTGATTTTGAAAACTGCACCGAGTGCCGTCGCTGTATGATAGCCTGTTCTATCGAGAAAACGGGTACCGTATCGATGGAAGCTTCGCGAATACAAGTAGTCCGGTCATGGCCCAACTTGCCGGCTCTGGAAGTGTGCCGTTTCGAAGATTGCCCCGGAAAGCCCTGTATCCCCGTCTGCCCCGTGGACGCAATTATGGAAAACGGCAATATGGTGCTTATCGATGCTGACGTCTGTACCTCCTGCGGTCTCTGCG
>JABGPX010000858.1 GCA_018644745.1 Spirochaetales bacterium | reverse complement strand
ATCAATTACTTCTACCTGGTGTATATCTGAATGAAGCAGTTCGTCTACGTCGTGGGGATGAATCTTCATTCCCGCGCTATAGAGTTTTTTTGCTTCTTCACCTTCACCGACATAAATCGCTTTAGCAAATACCTTTCCGACGAGTTGCTCTTTTTCTTCACGGCTGTCAGAAAACTTAACCATTGCTGTCTTATAAAAAATATCAATGATTTTTTCTTTTTCCGAAAAACCGAGGGCTCTCAGAAAAAGAGTACCTAATATTCGTTTTTTACGGTCAATCTTGGCATAGATGAGTTCTTTTTTCTGATCGATTTCGAACTCGAGCCATGAACCGCGATATGGAATTATCCTTGAAGAATATACGCCTTTCTCATGGGAGAAAATAACGCCGGGGGATCTGTGAATCTGACTGACAACGACACGCTCGGCGCCATTTATAATGAAAGTTCCCCGCTCAGTCATCAAAGGGATATCACCGATATATATATCCTTTTGACGGATTTCCCCTGTCTCCTGGAAAATCAGATTGATCCTTGCCTTTACGGGAACCGCGAAGGTAAGCCCTTTCTGCTTGCACTCAGATTCGGTGAACTTTATGTTGTCTTCGTCTAGAGTATAGTGGGTGTACTCAAGGATCATGTCTCCATTCGGGCTCTCTATTGGAAACACAGTCTGAAAAACTTCTTCAATTCCCTGCAGAGAAAGCGGGCTTCCGTCCTGCAATGTAACGCGCTGAAGAAACTTTTCGTAGGACTTCAATTGGATGTCCACCAGATTCGGCAGCTCCATTACCTCGTCGTACTCTTTCCCGATGTATACCCGCTTAATGCGGTCATCGTTCTGCATGTATGCCCCCTGTTATAACTTCGCGTATCAGCAGAGCTTTCATGAAAACGGTATGTTTTGATGAAAGCACAACAAACCACCGGAGCGGATTACCCCGGTGGAGCTGTGGGTCTGCGTTAATCTGGTTTACGATACGCCTAATACTTATGGCTTCTCATCCTCTGCAAAATGGCATGGCACTATGCAGACGTCGCCGAACAGCGACGCCTGCTGTTTACATAGTATTGCTACTTGACCTCGACCACCGCTCCGGCAGCCTCAAGTTTTTCTTTCATGGTGCCTGCCTCATCTTTGCTAATGCCCTCTTTAAGGGACTTTTCGCCGGCCTCAACAAGCTCTTTTGCTTCTTTCAGGCCAAGCCCGGTAATGGCACGAACTTCTTTGATTACAGGAATTTTCTTTCCATCAGCGAAACTTTTGAGAATAACTTCAAATTCCGACTGCTCCTCAACTGCTTCTGCGGCCACACCAGGTGCGGCTGCTGCCGCCACCGGAGCCGCTGCTGTTACACCGAACTTCTCTTCCATCGCGGTTACGAGTTCCGAAACCTCTAGTACACTCATCCCGGCAATTGCTTCCAGAATATCGTCTTTTGTTAATGTAGCCATATTATCTTCTCCTTGTTTTTAAGACGGCAATAGCATGTCTACGAACGGAAGACTAATGCCGCCTGTATTGCATATGTACTAAAACTGGCCCGACGGCAACGCCGCCGGAATACCCAGATAGTTCTACTTTTAGCCGTTCTCCGCTTTTTGATCCGCCACAGCCTGCAAGGTTCTTACAAGCTTCTGAGGAACGCCCTGTAAAGCATACATAAGGTTCCTTACCGGCCCATTCATGACACTCATGAGCTGAGAAATCAATTCCATTTTCGTAGGCAGCTTCGAGAAGGCCTTTATTTGATCTCCGTCGAACACCAGTCCGTCAACCAACCCGCCTTTAATATCCATCGGAGTGCCAACAGAGAAGTCTACAAGTACCTTTGCCGCGGGACCGGCTTCCTCGGTCGTCAACGCCACCGCGGTGGGGCCGATAAACTGATCGGACATATCCGGATATTCGAGTTCATTGAGTGCAATTTTGGCGAAGCGATTCTTTATTACTTTGAAAGACGCCCCTTTTTCGCGAAGCTGTCCGCGCAGATCAGTAATCTGCTCAACGTTGAGCCCTCTATAGTCAGCAAGTATAAAGTCTTTTGATTCTCCAAAAGCCGTTTTAAGTTCCCCAACGGCATCAACCTTATGTGTCTGTAATTTTGGTGTATATTCAGCCATAATTTTCCCTTTTCCTTATGCTACGACACGATATCTTGAACATCTAATCGGACACCCGGACCCATAGTAGATGAAATGGCCACAGAGTTTACAAAAGAACCTTTTGCGTCCGGGGGCCTCTTTCGATTAACTTCGCTGATAACAAGATTGATGTTTTCCGCGATTTTCGCCGGCTCCATAGAAACTCTTCCAATAGCGCAATGAACGATGTTTGTCTTGTCCGACCGAAACTCGGTTCGCCCTCGCTTCACTTCCTCAACTGCTTCTTTTATTTCAAAGGTGACTGTCTGGGTTTTCGGATTCGGCATGAGCCCACGCCGACCGAGAATCGGCCCAAGGCGTCCTACGTCCCTCATCATATCCGGAGTGGCCACGGCCACATCAAAATCCAACCAGCCTTCCTGAATCTTTGTAACCATATCGGTGTCACCGACAAAATCCGCGCCAGCTTCCCGCGCCTCATCCGCCTTTTCGCCCTTTGCGAACACGAGGATTTTCTTTCCTTCAACAAATTGATTGGGGAGCACCAGCGTATCTCTGACAGTCTGGCTTTTTTTCAAATTGAGTTTAAGCGAAACCTCAATACTCTCATCGAACTTAGCGTACGCAAGCTCTTTTACCAGTTCAACGCCCTTATCAACAGAATATCGCTCGAGTTTGTCGTACTTTCCGGCGGATTCCAGGTATTTCTTTCCACGCTTCATTGCTTTATCCCTCCGCCACGACGCCCATACTACGGGCGGTGCCGGCTATAATACTAACCGCGGCGTCGATATCGTTGGCATTGAGATCCTGCATTTTCATGTTAGCTATTTCTTCTAACTGCTTGCGGGAAATATTCGCCACTTTTTCTTTATTCGGCTCGGAAGACCCCTTTTCCAGACTGCAGGCTTTTTTAATGAGCACCGACGCCGGCGGGGTTTTAGTAATAAACGTAAAAGTTCGGTCGTCGAAAACGGTAATAACTACCGGAATTGTAAGACCCGGCTCCGTATTCTTTGTACGTTCGTTGAACTGCTGCACGAACTGCGGTGCACTAACTCCATGCGGTCCGAGTGCGGGACCAACCGGCGGAGCAGGTGTCGCTCTTCCTGCGGGAACTTGCAGCTTTATAAGCGCTGCAATCTTTTTCTTAGCCATTTATTCTCCTTTGTGGTACAAACGCTGCCGAATCCGGTCAGCTCCCAACAGGCTACAAATCAGATTTTTTCGACCTGATTAAAATCAACTTCCACAGGGGTTGCCCTGCCGAAGATACCAACCATTACACGCAAT
>JABGPX010000856.1 GCA_018644745.1 Spirochaetales bacterium | reverse complement strand
GCAGGAATGGAACCCGGATTGGGTGCTTACATGCAGGGAGCGGCTCGGAAAGGAACGGCGTTTGATTGCGAATTGGGTAAAAGCCACTAACCCGCCGGAACAGGATTCGCTGTGGTTTTCAAAGCCACCTGAAAACTGGGTTGATAACAATGTCACCGAGTAGAAGAATGTGATAAGCGTTTTCCAAAAGGTTCAGATGATGAATCCGTCCAAAACTTTTTCACAAGTTCAGGTCACAAATGCGAAAACAAACAACTCACCCAATCTTAGCGTTGAGTAAGTTGTATCCCGTCGGGAAATAAAAATGAGCCGTGAAGGGATCGAACCTTCGACCCGCAGATTAAGAGTCTGCTGCTCTGCCAGCTGAGCTAACGGCCCAAAAAAAACTTTTACATTA
Organism: Spirochaetales bacterium; assembly: GCA_018644745.1. The sequence continues at coordinate 3,002 of JABGPX010000856.1, read as the reverse complement.
CCTTACGCCCGGCAGGATTCGAACCTGCGACCTACGGATTCGAAGTCCGTCGCTCTATCCAGCTGAGCTACAGGCGCATGCTTGTTCCCGTGTCGGAAACAACAGCGGGTGGGTAACGGGACTTGAACCCGCAACTTCCAGAACCACAATCTGGTGCTCTACCGATTGAACTATACCCACCATGATACCAGAATTTCTCCTGTCTGATAGGTGGATAAATATGGCGGAATTACCTCGTTTTGTCAACTTCATCTGGCCTTTCAGCGTGCTCGGAGATGACTGATACGCCAAAACATGATAACAATTCATGTATGACAGCTATTTTTGCGGCTATGGATGGCGAACTGAAAAGCATAGTGTCCGCTATGTCGGTAGGGGAGGAGGATTCGTTTGGTAGAGCTCGTTTTTACCGCGGTTCTCTTGCCGGAAAGGAGATAGTCGCTGGAAAAACCGGCATTGGTAAATCTCTTTCGGCGATTGCGATTCAGGCCGCGATTGACAGATATCATCCTTCTCAGCTAATTTTCATTGGGATTGCCGGCAGTTTGAATCCTGATTACGACATCGGTGATATTGTAATTGCCAGGGACTGCATGCAGCACGATATCGATCTGGCCAGCCAGGGTTTTCACATTGGTGAGATTCCTTTTGAAGGTATCAGAATAATTCCCTGCGATCCGAGTTTAGTTGCGACCGCGGCGCGGTGGGACGGCTCCCTCAAATCCATATATACCGGGCGCATACTAACCGGAGACAGCTTTGTCGTTGATAGTGCCCATACAAATCTGCTCAGGAAGGATCTCCAGGGCGACGCGGTTGAGATGGAAGGGGCAAGCGCGGGCCTAGCGGCGATGATGAATGATGTGCCTTTTCTCTTGATACGGGTAATCTCTGATCGGAGCGACGGCGTTCTTCCGGAGGATTTCAAGGGATTCCTGAGAAAATCATCCGATTCGCTTCTCGGTATGGTTACCCATGTCCTCAAGTCCAGTCCTTGACTTTTAATTCTTTGCGTTCTATATATATGTCACCCCAAAAGCTCACTTCTAAAGAGTTTTGGTCACCAGTATTTTTAAAGAGGAAATTATGTCGAAGGCACATAGAGGCGCGGGAATACGCGAACTTACAAAATCGGGTAGGGGAACTTGCCCTGTATGCAAACGCAGCGGAATAAAGGTTCTGTACGAACAGGCTATTGGCGAAAAGAAATATAGTATCTGCAAGCAATGCCGAGCTGCCATTGGGCATGGAAAGAAGCAGGAAGAAACCGCCGCGCTTTCCTGATGTCGCCAACCGGAATTCTTACACTCTACCTCGTTTTCTTCGGGGTGGAGTTTTTCTTTGCCCAAATTCTTACCCGTCTCAACATCGGATTTATAAAAAAAAGCCGCGGCTCAGTTCCTAAGATCTTTGCTGATTTTTTTGATGATGATACCTATCGCAAATCAGTCGATTACAGCCTGGAAAAAAGCCGATTCGGTGTAGTCGGCAGTGCAATCTCCGCGATAGTACTTCTTGTGGTCGTTCTCACCGGTTTCCTCGGCACAATGGATATGTGGATCAATACCGTGCGGCTCTCCCAGCCTCTTCGGGGTATTTTGTTCGTCGGCGCGGTATCGATGCTTTTTCATATCCTGTCTTTGCCGGTTTCGATCTATACGCAATTTGTAATTGAAGAAAAGCATGGTTTTAATAAAATGACGCCGAAGACCTTCGTTGTCGACCAATTAAAAGGCATGCTGCTTTCCGTGGCTCTGGGCGTGCCGGTACTCCTTGGGCTCTTTTGGTTTGTTCGAAGTGCCGGGCAGCTCTGGTGGATATATGCTTTCGCTGCTCTCGCCGTGTTTCAGCTGGTGCTCTCTGTGATTTATCCTGTTCTGATCGCGCCGCTGTTTAACAAGTTCACTCCTCTCGATGAAGGCTCGCTGAAAATAAAAATTGAGGATCTTGCGCAAACTTTGTCTTTTGGTACACGCGGCATCTTCGTAATGGACGGCAGCCGAAGAAGCGGACACTCGAATGCCTATTTCACCGGGTTCGGCAGAATGAAGCGCATTGTGCTGTTCGATACATTGCTCAGCCAGCTTGATGAGGAACAGATTCTAGCGGTTCTCGCCCATGAAATCGGCCATCAGAAAAAGAAACACATCCTGCAGAGGCTTGGAGTATCGCTTGCTATGACGGCGGCGGCCTTCTGGCTAATTAGTATCCTTCTTGAATCTAAGGCGCTCTTCACCGCGTTCGGCTTCGAACAGATGAGCACCCATGGTCTTCTGGTTATTCTGTCATTTTGTTCGGGACCGTTTACTTTCATGCTTACGCCGCTTTTCACCATGTGGTCGAGGCACCACGAATATCAGGCTGATCGATTTGCTGCTGAATCCATCGGCAGATCCGCAGAAATGAAAACTGCTCTCCTTACCTTGGGGCGGGATAATCTATCAAATCTCACGCCCCATCCTCTCTACAGCTTTTTCCATTACTCTCATCCGACCTTGGCCGAAAGAATCGGGTTTTTGAGCGAACTCGAGAAAAGCTAAGCAACGCTACCGGGTATTCAAACGCTGAGTTTCTTCCAGCACCCGGCTTAATATGTATCCGGAATCATCAAGGTTCAAATGCTTTCCGTCGATGCGTACCGGCGTCATGTCAACATAACGGACTTCCTGCCCTTCAATTCCCAAGCCGAGAATCAAAGAATCTTCGCCATATTCAGTTTCATCCATCCCCGGGAATACAAAATTCCCAAGGGAATAGGCAATCAGGCTCCCTTTGTAAATTTCTATTCCCTGCAGCACATGGGGGTGCGATCCGATTACCGCATCCGCTCCGAGATCGATATATGATCTGTAAAGAGCGCGGTATTCTGCCGACGGCGACGTGCTCCACTCCTCACCTCCATGTACGAGTAGGATATCAAAGCTGTCGGGGCCGAATGCCTTTGCGATTGCAGCATTCCCTTCGTCTCCCCGCCAAAGTATCCCGGGCTTCTCGAGTCCCGC
>JABGPX010000854.1 GCA_018644745.1 Spirochaetales bacterium | reverse complement strand
TCGAATTCCAGCCGACTTTGAGAGAAAAAAAGGACAACGGAGCCCGCCTTATTGAATCCAATGTTAGGCGGGTAAGCCGCAAGGGCTCCTGGCTGCTGACTCGCACGTGCCAGTCGGCTCCCGTCTCAAGCTTACCGTCTATGTTCAAGGCACCAGACACCTGTATGTCACCGCTCACCAGCAAAACGGGCCGAAAGCTTATCGCAGTTCCGTGTATAACAAACCGAACCGGAAAATCTACCTCGATCGACGGCTGCCCGAAATCATCAAATTTCATCAAACATTCTGCGCCGACCTTCCCGTAGACGCCGGTCGTCCCAACGGTGACAAGAATGCTCGATTCATTACTTACAAATCCCGCAATATCTGTTTTAATATTTAATTCTGATGAGGCAGACGCGGTTATTGAGTCTCCATCGAAGCGGATCTCTGATAGAAGCTTTTCGCGAGTCGAGCGATAGGGAACCATGAAAAGCGGAAGACGAAGCAGTTCAAGGGAGTGTCTGATCTTTACCGATACCAGGCTCTTCGGAAAAAAAAGCAGCCGGGTGTAGGCAACCGTTTGACCGGAAGGGGGCGTCCCCTCAAGCGAAAGATACTCATTCGAGGAAGTTGACGCCTCGACATGTATCTCGATGTATTTCGTATCAAGCTCTACTGCCGACCATGCGCAGACTCCAGGAGCCGAAACTGTACCTCCGGACAATATCCCGCCTAACCCCCAATTACCGGAATCTTTTTGCCAGGTCAGCCGAGTAAAGAAATGAGCAAAGGATCCGAAGCCGACTACGGCTGGTTTTTCCAGCATCCATTTGTCAGGGGTGCCACTGGCATCCAGCTTGGTGAAAAAAAGAGTAACCTCGGCTCGCATGCCCGACTCCGGCTCAAGGTAGGTATAAACGCCGGTAATGAGCCGCTCTGTATTGCTCAGGGCAAAGAATGACAGGTGATTGGGAACGAGAGTGAGGACCACTCCCACCTTTGAATGTACCAGCCACGAGGATTCGGCGGTATATTCCCGGACAATCGCAGCGGGTGGGACGGCTGACCATGATCTTATAGGACTATGAATCAAAGAGAGAATCGGGCCGGCATCGAGGGTTCCGATGGTGATGACCGGCAGGGAGAGAACCAGAGATGATAGCGAAAGGTACTCATCGTATGTGAATGCTCCGCGAAGATCCAAAACATCGGCAGCATAGGAAAATTCGGAGGTAATTTTCTGAAGATCTTTCACCTCAGTTGAGATTTTGGTATCGATGTCCGCACCCAGGGTCATCGCAGCATTGCTAGCGAATAAAGCGGCGGAAAATATCAAGCTTGGAACATTCATGTCTAGATAACTTAGAAAGAGCAAAGAGACAAATTGCTTCAACCATACGCCATGAAAAGGGCTCCCACTCAACCAGATATTGATATTCAGATGCATGTATGACAGTATGCGGGGGTTCTTTCTCTGCGCAAAAATTGGGGGATACATTGATAATACTCACGCTCAACTGCGGAAGCTCATCGGTAAAATACCAGCTTTATGATTGGTCAACAAAAACCATCATGGCAAGAGGCGGGGTCGAACGGGTCACCGTCGGAGGATCGTTTATCAGCCACACGACCGTTGACATTCCGGAAATCGAAATTCAGCATGAATGCCCTGATCATACAGAAGCGATTCAACTAATCATGGATACTCTTGTGAGCCGGGAACACGGGGCTATTGACGATCTGAGCAGTGTACAGGCGGTCGGCCACCGGGTAGTACACGGAAGCGATAAGTTCGCGAAATCAATCATTATCAATGACGAAGTTATCGCGACATTCGAAGCAAATCAGCACCTTGCACCGCTCCACGTGCCGGCAAATCTGAAAGGAATAGAAGGGGCAATGAAAGTTCTCCCGAATGCACCTCACTGCGCCATCATGGATACGGCCTGGCACCAAACCATGCCTGATTCATCTTTTATGTATGCCCTGCCCTATGAATGGTACACCGACTACGGCGTGAGACGGTATGGTTTTCATGGAACCTCTTTTCTCTACTGCGCGAAAAGGGCGGCAGTGTTATTAGGTAAAGATCCGTTTGACTGCAACCTGATTATCTGCCACGTCGGTAATGGCTCGAGCGTTTGCGCGGTGAAGAACGGCACCTCCCTCGATACATCGATGGGACTCACCCCCCTTGAGGGCCTGGTAATGGGTACGCGAAGCGGCGACTGCGATCCCGCGATCGGGGCATACATGGCCCGACAGACAGGAAAGGATCTCAATGAGATTGACAACATAATGAATCGACAGAGCGGACTGTTAGGTATTACGGGAGACCTGGTTGACCGAAGGGATATTGTAGAAGCGGCGGAAAAGGGTAACGCGAGAGCGAAACTCGCTGTTGAGATGGAATCTTACCGGATAAAGAAATACATCGGAGCATATACAGCGGCTCTCGGCCATGTCGATGCGATAATCTTCACCGCCGGTGTCGGAGAACGGCAGCCTACGATACGCGGGTTAGCTCTTTGCGAGCTGGAAAATTTGGGGATCCGTTATGACGAGATACGTAATCAGCTCTCGATGACTAGAAATGCAGAGACTAGAATCTCGACAGATGACTCACCGGTGCAAGTGCTGGTTATTCCCACCGACGAGGAGCTAGTAATGACGGAGGATACCTTTGCTCTTACCGAAGGTAATTATGATGTCCATACGGCCTTCTCATACAGTTTCCAGGATCGCGAATACAGAAATCTCGGCAGGGAAGAGTCTTTTAAAACTGATATGGAAAAATACCCGGGGATTGAATCGATTGTAGTCGATCCCGCATGAGTCGATAAGTTACTTCTGCAGCGTGCCGGCGTGTAGTGCGTCGGCTGCTTCATCTCCACACAGATAACGTACGATCTCGACTGCAAACTCCGCCGCAGTACCGGCACCGCGGCTAGTTATCACATTGCCGTCGCGCACCACACGGTCAGAGCTGAATTCGGTATCGCCAAAGCGGGTCTCGAATCCAGGATAACACGTTGCCATTTTCCCGTCGAGAAATCCGTTGGGGGCGAGCACAACCGCGGGGGCAGCGCAAATCGCGGAAACCAATCCGCCGCTTTTGAATATTCTTTTCACCAGATCGATCACCTCGCCGGATGCAGCGAGGTTCTCCGCGCCGGGCATTCCCCCGGGAAGAACCACCGCATCGAAATCCGCCCCGCATTCACCAATTGGCCGGTCAGTTCGAATCTCAATTCCATGAGCGCCGATAACGGCGCCCCCCTTCAAGCCGGCGATGGTTACATCGCAGTCGGCGCGGCGAAGGAAATCTATCGGCGTAACGGCCTCCACTTCTTCAAAGCCATCAGCTAGTACTACTATCGTCTTTTTCATAATGGGCTCCTCTAACTCCGTCCAAGATTCTTGT